>JBOHRZ010000125.1:0-7872 GCA_050732975.1 Gemmatimonadales bacterium | reverse complement strand
CAGGAGGCGTTGCGCGGCGTTGGACGGGTGCTGTTGCACAATCACCTGACCCATTGCGCCAGCGCGGCGATCCGTTCCGGTGATCCCGCCGAAGGAGACCGGGTGATCAGCGAACTGGTCGAACTGTGGGGGCGATGATCAGGGCTTGACCCAGTGCCCGGCCGTTCCCCACGTCGCCGGCGCGAACAGGCCGGGATCGAGTTTCACATCGGCCTTCCAGTCGGCGTATTGCTCGGTCTGCACCGCGATGCCATTCGAATACATCGTGACCCTGGTGGCAAGCCACCCGCCGCCGGTCTGCACCAGTTCGTCGAGGTGGACATCGACCAGCGGACGATTCGGCGCAATGCGGAGGTTCATCCGCACCAGGACCAGCTGGCCGGCGTCGATCCAGAATTGTGGTGATGTGGTGTCCGCCGGCGAGGTCGCACCGACGATCCACACCGGACGACCGTCGTAGGTACCGCTCGTCATCCTGGTCATGTCGATGTTCCATGGAGCGAGCTGCCGTGCCGTCGTCGCCACCGGTTGCAGGTACACGTTTTCGATCAACGGGATGAATGCGTTGCCGCCGGCGCGAACGGCGGCGAGGGTGTCGTTCCGCATCACCCATTCCGAGTCGGCGCTGTAGAGAACGCCGTTGCCCAGGGCCGGCTTGTCGAAGTCGATCCGCAGCTTCGCGCCGCCCTGAAAGAACTCCAGCGACTCGTACCAGGTCTGCACCGTCGTGGCGCCGTTGCGGTTCATCGTGGTCTGCTGCGAGAACGTCAGCGTCGGGTACCAGGAATTTACGTACGTCTGACGCATTCGTTCGAGCACTTCGGTGCCGTTGGCCGGCGGCTGCTGGGCCAGCGCCAGCGACGGCAGCAGCGCCAGCGTCAGCATGGCGCGGCGCGGGGCCTGCAGGACAGCGCTCATGATGGCTCCATGACGGGTGAACGCACACCGAACGGCCGCCGGCCGGAATGGTTTCACCGTCGGGTCCGGCGGCTCACGAACCGGGTGGCGCACCGCGCGACTGGAGCCGTGCCGCGTCGCGGGTGAGCGTGGGAAGCGCTCCCAGCGCGACGATCCCGCCTGCCAGCGCGACAAGCGGCAGCAGCATGACGGCGCGTTCGAGCTTGATCCGGTCCGACAACGCCCCGATCAGGGGAAACGCGATTGCGTCACCCGCGAGGTGAATGAAGAGCAGGTACGCGCCGACGACCGTCGAACCGATCTTGGCGGGCACCACGTCGAAGATGACCGCCGAGAGCGGCCCGTTATACCAGGACAGGAAGAAGAAACCCACCATGAACCCGGGAACGAACACCCGCAGATTGCTTTGGGCCAGCGTCCAGACGCCGATCGGCCCGCCGATGATGAAACCCGCCGCGACGGTGATCACGCGGCCCTTGTCGGTCCAGCGGCGCAGCCAGTCGGCGATCAACCCGCCGGCGAGCGTGCCGAAGACGCCGGCGACCAGCCCCCACAGACCCAGAATCTCCGCGGCCGCCTCGATCGACAGCCCGAACTTGCGGGTCATCAGCGACGGACCCCATCCGACCAGCCCGTTGGTGCCGAACGAGACCAGCGCTCCCGAAATGAAGATGAACACCAGGGTCGGCGTGCGCAGCACGGTGCGTCCGGCATGGAGCAATCCGCCGACGGCGTCCTCGAGTTCTTCCGTGAACGGCGTCTCGCCGCGCCGGTCGAGGTGCACCAGCCGCACCCATCGCGCGATGGTGAGAGCGACGCCGATAGCGATCGTGCCGGCGAGGACGATGGTGTCGGCCGGCGACTCGATCCCGTAGCGGTGTGTGAGCATCACGGCCGACACGAGCCCGATCGCGGTAAAGACCAGTGCCGGCGACAGTTGTTGCACCATGACCAGGGCACCGACTCCCAGCGCGCGCAGGGTGCCGCGGATGGTGCGGCGCACCTCCTTGCGGGTCGGGTCGCGCAGCCCCATCACCAGCGCGGCGCAGGCGAAGCCCGGGATGCCGGCGGTGAGCATCGCCACGCGCCAGCCATAGAATCCCGACAGATAGCCTCCGATGACGATGCCCAGCACGCCGCCGATGGGGACACCGGCGTTGAAGACGCCCATCGCGAAGGCGCGGTGCTTGCCGGGGAAGTAATCGGCGACCATCGACATCGACGCCGGCGCATACGCCGCCTCGCCGATCCCGACTGCCGCGCGCGTCACGAACAGCCCGACGAATCCGCGCACCAGTCCGCCCAGCGAGGTGAAGGCGCTGAACATGGCGGTGCCCGCCGCGATCACCGTCTTGCGATTCTTGAGGTCGCCGATCACGCCGAACGGGAGCGCCGACACCGAGAACACCAGGATGTACGCCGAACCCAACCATCCCAGCTGGGTGTCGTTGAGCGACAACTCGTTCTTGATCGGCTCGAACAGCGCGAAGATGATGTTGCGGTCGAGATAGTTGAGCAGGTTGATGGTCGCCAGCAGGATCAGCGCCCAGCTGGCCCGCAGCAGCTCGGGGCGGCTCCGCTGCGCCTCGCTCAAAGATCGGCGTCCGGAATGCCGAGCCGCTTGCGTCCCTCCAGCAGCGTCGTCACCACCGTCCGCGGCGAATCGGTCACGGTGATCAGGTCCTGATCGCCCGGATGGATCATGCCTTCCGCGAGCAGCGTGTTCGTGATCCACCGCCGGAGCCCGGACCAGTACTTCCGTCCGAAGAGAACGATCGGAAACCCGGTCAGCTTGTCGGTCTGGATCAGCGTCAGCGCCTCGAAGAGCTCGTCGAGCGTACCGTAGCCGCCGGGAAACACTGCGAACCCGATGGCATACTTCACGAACATCGTCTTGCGGACGAAGAAGTACTTGAAATCCAGCGACCGCGTCAGGTACTTGTTGGGACGCTGTTCGTGCGGGAGTTCGATGTTGCAGCCGATCGAAAGGCCTCCCGCCTCGTAGGCGCCCTTGTTGGCGGCTTCCATGATGCCGGGGCCGCCGCCGGTGATCACCGGCACGCCGGCTTTCGCGAACAGCCGACCCGTCTCTTCGGCGGCGCGATACATCGGCGAGCCACGGCGGGTTCGCGCCGAACCGAAGAAGGAGGCGCCGCCGGCCACGTCCTGCAGGTTGTGGAATCCCCACACGAACTCACCCTGGATGCGCAGCACCCGCCACGAATCGGAAGTGCGCCGGTGTTGCCGTACATCTTCAGCCACCGGTTAGTTGAGGAGCTGTTCGTCTTCGGTCGGATACGACTTGCGCGACGTCGTCGCCGATGAATGCCGGGCGGTGACGGGTTGTGTCGGGCCCGTCTTCTTCCGTTGAGCCATGCGGCAACGCCTCGCAAACGCGGTGAGCGGCGGCGGGCGCAGTGGCGCGCCGGCCATCGCCGGGAATATAGAGACGACGCAGCGCCCGGCGGTGATACGGCCGGGACGATTGCGCCGGAGTAATTACGTTCCCGGCATGTCGAGCCGTGACGCCGGGGAACCCTCTCCCGCCCCATCGCGTGCAACCGCCGGAACCTGGAGCGGGCTGGCCTTTGCTCTGGCCGGGCGCAGCCTGGTATCGCCGCGATTGGCGATCGACCTGCTGCGTGCGCTGTGGGCGTTCCGCCGTCGCGCCTGGTGGCGTATCGCGCCGTTTCTGCCGGTCCCCGATCCGGCGTACCTGCGTTGGCGGATGTATACCGCGTACGGCGACGAACGCGCGGTGCCGCCGCTGGCCGACGTGGTCCGCTTCGCACGGTGGCGGCGGACCACCATGAGGCTCTAGTGGCCCGACGGCCTCGGGTGGTCATCGTCGGAGCCGGCTTCGGCGGGCTCTACCTTGCCAAGGCGCTGCGCCGTGCGCCGGTGGACGTCACCCTGGTCGACCGGCGCAATCACCATCTCTTTCAGCCGATGTTGTACCAGGTCGCGACCGCCGCCCTCAATCCGTCCGATATCGCGTCGCCGGTACGGGCAATCCTTCGCCGCCAGGCGAACGTCGACGTGCTCCTCGGCGACGTGATGCAGATCGATGCCGACGGCCGGCGCGTTGTGCTCCGCGACGGCGCCGAGCTGGCGTACGATTATTGCGCCGTGGCACCGGGCGCGCGGCATTCCTACTTCGGTCATCCGGAATGGGAAGCGCTGGCGCCGGGACTCAAGAACCTCGAAGACGCGCTCGAGGTCCGGCGCCGGGTGCTGCTCGCCTTCGAACGGGCGGATCGCGAACCCGATCCGGTTCGCCGCCAGGAGTTGCTCACCTTCGTGATTGTCGGCGGCGGGCCGACCGGCGTCGAAGTCGCCGGGGCGCTGGCCGAGATCCGCCGCTACGCGCTGGCGCGCGACTTCCGCCACATCGATTCGCGGGAAGCGACGGTGATGCTGCTCGAAGGTGGTCCGCGCATGCTGCCGGCGTACCCTCCCGGGCTCTCGGCCAGGGCCAAGCGCGATCTCCGCAAGCTGGGCGTCGACGTGCGCGAGAATACCTTCGTGACCACAATCCGGCCCGACGCCGTGGAGGCGGCCGGCTGGCGGATACCGACCACCACGGTGATCTGGGCCGCCGGCAACGAGGCCAGCCCGCTGCTTCGCACCCTGGGCGTGCCTCTTGACCGGCAGGGACGCGTGATCGTGGACCCGGATTGCTCCGTGCCGGGCCATCGCGAGGTATTCGTCATCGGCGACGCCGCGGCGTTCAGCCGCGATGGCGCCGTTCCCGCTGTGTCACCGGCCGCGATGCAGATGGGCCGCTTCGTGGCGCGCACCATCCGGAACGAGATCGCCGGGCACCCGCGTGGCGAGTTCCGTTATTTCGACAAGGGGCAGCTTGCGGTGATCGGCCGTGGCGACGCCGTCGCCGATCTGGGCCGAATACGACTCGCGGGCCTCTTCGCATGGCTGATCTGGATTTTCGTGCACATCGCGTATCTGATCGGGTTCCGCAACCGGGTGCTGGTGCTGACGGAATGGGCGTGGTCGTATATCACCTACGCGCGCGGCGCGCGGCTGATCACTGGCGAAGTCGGCGCCCATGAGTGATCGCGCCATGGATGCGCCATCGCTGGCGGAGGTGCGGCGCGAAGCAGAGCGGATCGGCTTCGCGGCGTGCGGCCTCGCCCGGCTGGAGCCGAGCCGGCGCGCTGATGCACTGGATCGTTGGCTGGCCGCGGGCTACGCCGGGACGATGCGCTACATTCACCGCCAGGCGCGGCGTCGCAAGGAACCGGCGCTCGCGACGGCCGGCGCACGCAGCGCGATCGTGGTGCTGGAGAACTACACCGCCGGTCACGACGAGCGGCCCCACGACGGCGACGCATTCAAGATCGCGACGTATGCCCGCGGCATGGACTACCACATCGTGACGCTGGGCCGGTTGCACCACCTCGCCGAGTGGCTCAAGGCGCGGGGCGCGCGCATCGCCCACGCCTGGGTCGACGACGGACCGGTTCCCGAACGCGAGCTTGCCGAACGGGCGGGGCTGGGGTGGATCGGCAAGAACACCATGCTGATCCATCCGAGGGTGGGATCGTATACGTTCATCGGGACCATTTTCACCGAACTCGAATTCGGCGACGAAGCGGTGCCGGTCGCCGATCTCTGCGGTTCGTGCACCCGCTGCCTCGACGCCTGTCCGACCGGTGCCCTGCTGGGCGACCGGGTGCTCGATGCGACGCGGTGTCTGTCGTATCTGACCATCGAGTACAAGGCCGAGTTGCCGGTGGACCTGTTCGATTCCTGGGACGGTTGGGCGTTCGGGTGCGACGTCTGCAACGATGCCTGTCCGTGGAACGCGAAATTCGCCGAACCGACGTCGGTGCCGGAATTTGCCGCGCGCGACCGCCCGGACCGGCGCGATGTGGAGGTGTTCGAGCGGATGACCCAGCCCGAGTTCGACCGCGACTATGCCGACACGCCGCTGGCCCGCGCCGGGCTCCAGCGGATGCGGCGCAACGTGCGGGCTGCGAGAAGCCGGCGCGACCCGGTGGACACATGACGACCACCCTCCATTCCATCGCCATCTTCGTCACCGACCTTGACCGCGCCCGCGACTTCTACGTCGACCAACTGGGATTGCCGTTGAACAAGGCGGGAACCTTCGGGCTCGAACTGCTCGATGCGCCGCCCCACATCGGTGTCCACCCGGCCGAGCACCCCGACGCCCGGGAGATGGTCGGCCGCCACACCGGGATCACGCTCCGGGTCGCGGGATTGCTCGAGGTCTTCGAGCGGCTCGCCGGCGCGGGTGTTACGGTGGTGGTCCCGCCGGCGCAGCAGAGCTTCGGCATAATGGCACTGGTCGCCGACCCGGACGGCAACGTCGTGGCGCTCTGGGAAGACAACGTCTCGCCGGCGAGCGAAGAATGAGCCTGCCGCGCGGTTTCGCCAGCGACAACACCGCCCCGGTCCACCCACGGGTGCTGGAGTGGCTGGCGCTGGTCAACGACAGTTTCGCGGCTCCCTATGGTGACGATTACCATAGTGGCCTGGTGCGGGAATGGTTCACCGACCAGTTCGGCGCGGGCACCGCCGCTTTCCCGGTGTGGAACGGCACCGGCGCCAACGTGGTGGCATTGCGGGCGCTGACGCGGCCGTATTACGCCATCATCTGCGCCGAGTCGGCGCACATCAATGTCGACGAATGCGGCGCGCCGGAACTGATGACCGGGTGCAAGCTGCTGCCGGTTCCGGTGTCGCACGGTAAGCTCGGCGCCGATCAGGTCCGCGCGGCGGTGCGACGGATCGGCGACGAACACGCCGCCCAGCCCCGCGTGGTGGCCGTGTCGCAACCGACCGAATGCGGCACCGTATACTCGCGCGACGAACTGGCCGCGATCGGCGAAGTCGCCCGCTCGGCGGGCCTGCAGTTCTTCATGGACGGTTCCCGGATCGCCAATGCCGCGGCGTCGCTCGATCTGCCGCTCCGCGATTTCACCCGCGACGTCGGTGTCGATGCGCTGTCGTTCGGCGCCAGCAAGAACGGCGCGATGTGCGCCGAGGCCGTCGTGGTGTTCGACGCGGTGCGCGCCGCGGAAATGAAGTACCTCCGCAAGCAGACCACGCAACTTGCGTCGAAGGGGCGCTACCTCGCGGCCCAGTTCCTGGCGCTGGCCGAAGATGGTCTCTGGCTCGACAACGCCCGCAACGCCAACGCGATGGCGCGCCGGCTCGCCGACGGTGTGCGCGATGTCGCGGCGGTGCGCGTGACCCACCCGGTCGAAGCCAACGCCGTGTTCGCCCTGCTGCCGGCGGCAACCACCGAGCGGCTGCAGCGCGACTTCAACTTCTACGTCTGGAACGACCAGACTGCCGAAGTTCGCTGGATGACCAACTGGGCGACGGCCGCCTCGGACGTCGACGAGCTGGTCGCCGCGATCCGGGCGGCAGCGGGATGATGCGGCCGGAACGTTCGGCGCGGTACGGGATCCTCCTCCTCGTGGCGTTTGCTGTGGTGGCGATTCTCGCCCTTGGCGGCCACCTGATGCGCTGGGACGTCGCCATCCTGCGCTGGGTCGCGGCGCAGCGCACGCCGGCGCGGACCGACGTCATGCGGGATTTCTCGGCCGTCGGCGAGTGGTATTGGGAAGTTCCGGCCGCCTTCGCCATGGCCGGCATCATCTGGATCTGTCGCCATCAGGGAGACGCGTGGCGCTTCCTAGTGCTCGGCATTTCGACCGAAATTGTCTATGCGGCCGCCAAGGCGGCGTTCCACCGTCCGCGACCGACGGTGGTGTCGCACCTCGGCAAGGCAGGATGGTATTCGTTCCCGTCGGGACACGCGATGCTGGCGCTGACGATCTGGGGATTCGGATTGTGGCTCCTGGCCGACCTGGCACCACGGCGGGAATCGCGCATCCTGATTCGCACGGTCGGTCTGACGCTCGCGGTCGCCATCGCGGGGTCGCGGATCTACCTCGGCGT
>JBOHRZ010000124.1:0-7910 GCA_050732975.1 Gemmatimonadales bacterium | reverse complement strand
TGACATTGCTTATCGGCGCGGGCCTGCTGGTTCGTTCATTCAGCGCGATCAACGCCGTGCAAACCGGATTCGCGCCGGATCATGTGCTGACGGCCGCGCTCAGTGTCGAGGGCACACGGTACGACACGGCGACCGCCGTGAATCGCTTCTATGATCAGGCGTTGAGCGAGATCTCGCGCGCGCCGGGGGTTATCGCCGTGGGCGCGACAGACTACCTGCCGACGCGGGGTGAGAGCGGCACTGCCATCCGGATCGAAGGGGAAGCGAACGACGAAACCAATCTCCGGGACATGGGATATATCGCCGTGCGCGGCGACTACTTCCAGGCGTTACGTGTTCCACTGCTCGCCGGTCGTCTCTTCCCGCCGAGCGACGACAGCACGGCACCCGCCGAGGCCGTGATCAACGAGGCCGCGCTCCACCGCTACTTCCCGAGCGGCGCGATCGGCAAGCGCCTCCACATCGGGCCGCTGGCGACGGGGCCCGCCATCACGATCGTAGGTGTGGTCGGCGACATCCACGGCGAGGGTCCCGACCAACCGGTGCGCCCGACGCTGTTTCCCGATCACCGGCAGCAGGCGTGGGAATCGTCGCTCACGGTTGTGATCCGTACTCGCGGCGATCCGTTGGCGTTGACGCCAGCGCTGCGCCGCGCCGTCCACGATGCGGATCCGACGGTCGCCGTGCATGACATCGCCACGCTCGATGCGGTGACCGCCGAGTCGCTCGCACCACGCCGCTTCGCCGTGGTACTTGTTATGGGGTTTGCGGTGCTCGCGCTCGTCCTTGCCACCGTGGGCATCTATGGGGTGCTGGCCTACCTCGTGGCGGGGCGACGACGCGAGTTCGGCATACGCTTGGCGCTAGGGGCCTCCGCGCGCAGCATCGTGACGATGGTGTTGCGGCAGGGATTGATCTGGGCAGGATTCGGCCTCGCTCTGGGGCTGGCCGCGGCAGCAGCCGAGCGGGGTCTCCTCGCGACGTCGCTCTACGGCGTGACCGCGGGCGATCCGATCACCTGGATCGGCGTCGCGATGATGCTCCTGGCGGTCGTGACGGCGGCGTGCCTGATCCCGGCGATCCGCGCCACGCGGGTCGACCCCGTCGAGGCGATGCGCGCGGAGTGAGGCGGGTCAGGGCAGCGCGATCGCCGTCGAGGTGACGCCGGCGAGGGCAGGCGCCGTGAAATTCAACGTTCTGCTCCCGGTCGTGCCGGTGATGGCAAGATTGGTGAACGTCGCCAGCCCGCTGGCGTTGGTGGTCGCCGTCAGCGTGCCCCCGAGCGTCCCGCCGCCGCTGGCGATCGCAGCAGTGATCACCGTGCCGATCTGCGCGACGGCGTTGCCGTCGGCGTCATTCAGCTGAATGGCCGGCTGCTGGGCGAAGGCGACGCCACTGGTCGCGTTAGCCGACGGCTGCGTCGTGATGGTCAGATGCGTCGCGGCGCCTGGCGTGATCGTGACGGTCGTCGACGTGGCCCCGGTCAATCCCGAGGCGCTGAAGCCCAGGGTGCGATCGCCGACGGTGCCTCTGATCGAGAGCCCGGCGAAGGTGGCCACCCCAGCGGCACTGGTGACCACCGCTGTCGCCCCGCCCAGCGTTCCGCCGCCGCTCGCAATCATCACGTTGACGGTGACGCCGGCGCTGCTCACTGCGTTTCCGGCCGCATCACGAAGCTGCAAGACGGGTTGCAGCGCGAAGGCCGAACCGCTCGCTGCTGTGATCGAGGGCTCGGTCGTGATGGTGAGTTGCGTCGCGGCTCCCGCCGTGATCGCCACGGCGTTCGACGTCGCGCTGGTGACACCCGCGGCGCTGAACGCGAGCGTTCGCGAACCGACGGTTCCGGTAATCGACAGATCGGTGAACGTCGCGACCCCGGAGGCGTTGGTCGTGGCCGTCAACGTGGTTCCCAGCACCCCACCGCCGCTGTTGATCGCCGCCGTCACGCTCACGCCGGCCTGATTGACGACGATGCCGCCGGCATCGCGCAACTGCACTGCCGGCTGCTGGGCGAATGCCGCGCCGCTGGCCGCTGCGGCGGACGGCTGCGTCGTCATCGTCAACTGCGTGGCGGCCGTCGTGATGGTCACTGCCGCCGAGGTGACGCCGGTCACTGCCGGCGCGGTGAAGTTGAGCGTGCGATCGCCCGCGCTGCCGGTCACGGAGAGATTGAAGAAGGTCGCCGCCCCGTTCGCGTTGGTGATGGCCGTCAACGTCCCGCCGGCCGTGCCGCCACCCGTCGCGATCGCGGCCGTGACCACGACGCCGGCCTGGCTGACGGGATCGCCGGCCGCATCGAGCAGCTGCACCACCGGCTGCTGGGCGAACGCCACGCCGCTCGGCGCGGTCGCGGAGGGTTGTGTCGCGATGAAGAGTTGCGTCGCCGCCCCGGCTGTCACCGTGACGGTGTTCGACAACGTGCCCGCCAGACCATTGCTGGTGAATGTCAGGATCCGGGCACCGACCGCACCGGTGATGAACAACCCGGTGAACGTCGCCAATCCGTTGCCCGCCGTGACGCTGTTGGTGGCGCCGCCGAGGGTGCCGCCGCCGAATCCGATCGCGGCGGTCACCGTCACGCCCGCGAGACTCACCGCATTGCCGGCCGCGTCCTGCACCTGCACCGATGGCTGCGGCACGAAGGCGACGCCACTTGCCGCGAGCACGGCGGGCTGCGTGACGACCATCAGTCCCGCGGGCGGCCCGGCCGTGATCGTGACCGTGCTCGAGATCGCGCTGGTCAATCCCCCACTGGTGAATGCGAGCGTTCGTGCACCGACGATGCCGGCGATCACCAGGTCGGTGAAGACCGCGGCGCCTCCGGCATTCGTCATCACCGTCAGGGTGCCGGTCATCGCGGCACTCCCGGTCGCGATCAGCGCCGTGACCGGGACGCCGGCGAGGTTGACCGCGTTCCCCGCGGCATCCCGGAGTTGGACCACGGGTTGCTGCGCGAAGATGACGCCACTGGCGGCGATGGCCGACGGCTGCGTGGTGATCGCGAGCTGCCCGACCACACCGGCTGTCACCGTGACTGGAGTCGACGTGGTGCCGACCAGGTTCGGCGCTGTGAAATTCAGGACCCGGTCACCGGCGACACCGGTGAGCGACAAACTGGTGAAGGTCGCCACGCCGTTGATATCGGTGCTCGCGGTGAGCGTGCCGCCAAGGGCGCCGTTGCCGGTCGCGATCGATGCCGTGACGACCACCCCGACCTGACCGACAGCGTTTCCGGCGGCATCGCGCAGTTGCAGCACCGGTTGCGGGGCGAGGTTCACTCCGCTGGCCGCGAGCGCCGGGGGTTGGGTCGTGATCACCAATTGGGCCGCCGCCCCTGCGGTGATCGTGACCGTATTCGACGTCACCCCGGCCAGCGTGGTCGCGGTGAAGTTCAGCGTGCGATCGCCCGCGGTTCCGACCAGGGAGAGTCCCGCGAACGTCGCCAGTCCATTCCCGTTGGTCACGGCACTCGTGGCACCCACCAGCGTGCCGCCACCGGTCGCGATGCTCGCGGTCACGGTCCAGCCCAGCTGCGACACCGCATTCCCGGCTGAATCACGCAGCTGCACCGACGGTTGCGGCGTGAACGCCGCTCCGCTTGCCGCGTTCAACGCCGGTTGCGACGTGATGGTGAGCTGGCTTGGTGCGCCCGCCGCAAGGATGATGGTCCCGGACGTCACTCCCAGCGAACCCGGTGCCATGAAGTTGAGCGACCGGGGGCCGATCACTCCGGTGATCGTCAGGTCGGTAAAGGCCGCCCGACCGGTGGCGTCGGTCATCACGGTCGTGGTGCCGCCGATCGTGCCACTCCCCGAAGCCATGGACACAGTGACGGCGATGCCGGCCTGGTTTACTGGATCGCCATTCACGTCGAGCAACTGGATCACCGGTTGCTGGCCGAGCAGGGCGCCACTCGCCGCGGTCGCCGATGGGTTGGTGGCGATCCCCAGCGCTGCCGCCGTGCCAACCGAAATCACGATCGCATCGGACGTGGCCCCGGCCAGGCCGGCCGCCAGAAAGTTGAGCGTTCGCGCACCGGCATTGCCGGCGATCGAGAGATTGAAGAAGGTCGCCAGTCCGTTGGCGTTGGTCATCGAGGTGAGCGTTCCGCCCAGTGCGCCGTCACCACCGGCGATCGCGGCGGTCACGATCACGCCCGCCTCGTCGACGGTACGCCCGGACGCGTCCAGGAGCTGGATTGCGGGTTGCTGGCCGAAGGCGACGCCGCTCGCCGCCGATGCCGACGGCTGGCGGGTGATGCCGAGCTGCGCCGCCGATCCGCTTGCCAGCGGACCGGTCGGTGAATCGTTGCTGCAGCCAATGAGCAGCACCGTGATGGCGAAAGCCCGCCCCCAGGATAGCGTTGAAGGGCGGGTGCTTGGCGGTGGCGCGGAGTGGGGATTGCGCGTTCTAGACAGCGCGATCTCTCATTGCCAGAAATAACGAATACGGTACATAGCCTGTCAATGGCCGCGCGGCGCCCGACCCGGCTTCGCCGAAACACTCGAATACGGGAATGGATTCCCGTTCGGTCAGATCGACAGCATCCCGGTCCTGTTCGGGCTGTATATGAAGCGCTGGTAGCATCGATTCCGACCGGGAGTGCGAACCGCCGGCGCCGCTTTGGCGGTCACCTCGAGAGCACCCGCACCCCCGGTCCGTCACACAGCTCGCCACCCAACTTCGAGAACGCCGCGACATTGGACCGATCGAGCACGAATACGGTCAGCCGATTGAGATAGATGAACGGCGTCATCCCGCGCGCGCCCTTGACGCCGGGCTTGCCGCCCAGCCGTCCGCAGACCGCAGGCGCCGGCCAGGTGCCGTCTTTCATGGCGGGCTGCGTCACCACGAGGGAATCGAACACCGCCGTCCCGGGATGCTTGAGGAGCTGTACCATGGTTTGCCGCGCGGTGTCCAGGAGCGCCGGCGCCATCTGAGTGTGGGCGGCCAGCACTGAATCGGCAACCTGCTTCGCCATCGCGGCGGTATCGGCGGAAGCCGGCGGCCTGCCCCGACCGCCACACGCAGCGGACGCCAATCCGAGGGAGACGATCACGCGATAGCGATCCATGGCGAACACCGTTATAAGGATGAACAACCCGCGCGCGGCCGCGGGACGCACCATACCAGGCTGCAGGAACATAGCCGCCAGCACACTGCCCGTCCTGATACCCAGTCGTTGCAGATCGGCCTACGGCCTCGGCGGCTTCGCTCGTAAATTGAACCCACGACGCGCTGACCACGGCGGCCCCGCCACGGCCGTGTCGAGAAGGCCTCCGAAGAGGACACCGGTGACGGCGGAATCCGCAGAAAACGACGCTCCCTGGAAACCCGCAGAGGTCGAGGGCGTACTCAGGGAACTCACCGCCATCCGCGCCGACATCATCGCCGACCCGGCCGTGGCGCAGACCCGGCTCGACGGCGTCCACGCGACCCAGTGCGACAGTGCCCGGAACCTGCTCCACTATCTCGCCCTCCGTCGCCGCGACCTGCGTCCCCTGCAGCTCCGTCTCGCCGCGCTGGGACTGTCCTCGCTCGGCCGAGCCGAATCGCATGTCCTGGCCACGATCGATGCGGTGCTGGAAATTCTGCAACGCGCGTCCTGGCAACCCCGGGAACAGCAGACGCCGAACGACCAGCACATTGACTTCGCGCACGGGCAACGGCTGCTCGCCGAACACACCGACGCCCTGCTGGGGCCGGCCGCGGCCGAGCGCGGCGTCCGCATCATGGTGACCATGCCCACCGAGGCGAGCGACGATTACACGCTGGTGCACGATCTGCTGCAACAGGGCATGAACGGGATGCGGATCAATTGCGCCCACGACGATGCCGCCACGTGGCTGCGGATGATCGCGCACCTGCGGCGGGCCGAGCGGGAACTGGGACGGTCCTGCCGGATCGTAATGGATCTGGCGGGGCCCAAGCTGCGGACCGGGCCGCTTGAGCCAGGCCCGGCGGTGGTGCGCATTCACCCACAGCGCGACGCATACGGACGAGTCACCACGCCGGCGCGGGTGTGGCTGACGGCAGAAGATGATTTGCATCCACCACCCACAGCGGCCGATGTGATTCTGCCCGTGCCGGCGCCGTGGCTGGCGCATCTGCGCAGGGGGGAGCGCCTCAAGTTCGTTGACGCGCGCGGCAGCCGTCGCACGTTGACGATCGTGGATGTCACGGACCGCGGATGCTGGGCGGAGGCGCAGCAGACGGCGTACATCGTTCCCGGCACCATCCTGCGCCGCGGGCATCGGTCCGCCGAGGGCGACGAGCGGGAGGCGCAGGTCGGCGCACTGCCGCCGGGCGAGAACGCCATCCTCCTGCAGCAGGGGGACCTGCTCATCCTGACTCCCGACCAGAGGCCGGGTCGCCCTGCCACACATGACAGCAGCGGGCAACTGCTGACACCCGCCGAGATCGGCTGCACGATTCCGGAAGTGTTCGGTGATGTTCAGGCCGGCGACGCCATCTGGTTCGACGACGGCAAGATCGGCGGCGTCATTGCCAGGATAGAGGATGGTCAAGTTGTGGTCCGGATCACCCACGCGGGCCCGGGCGGCGAGAAACTGCGCGCCGACAAGGGGATCAACCTCCCGGAAAGTCCGCTTCAGCTCGCGGCCCTGACGCCCAAGGATATCGAGGATCTCGCCTTCGTCGCCCGCCACGCGGATGTGGTCGAAATGTCGTTCGCCAACAGCGCCGCCGACGTGGAGGCGCTGCAGCAGCACCTGGCGCGCCTGGGAGGACGCCAGCCCGCGATCGTGCTGAAGATCGAGACACGACGCGGCTTCGAGAACCTGCCGAAGATGCTGCTGACGGCGATGCGATCGCCCTGCTGTGGCGTCATGATCGCCCGCGGCGACCTGGCCGTCGAATCCGGCTTCGAACGGCTGGCCGAAGTACAGGAGGAGATCCTCTGGATCTGTGAGGCCGCCCACGTCCCGGTGATCTGGGCGACGCAGGTGCTGGAAACGCTGGCCAGGGAGGGGACGCCGTCGCGGGCCGAGATCACCGACGCAGCCATGGGCGACCGGGCCGAGTGCGTCATGCTCAACAAGGGCCCGCACGTGCTCAGCGCGGTACGGGTGCTGGATGACGTGCTGCGGCGGATGCAGGCGCACCAGAGCAAGAAGCAATCGATGCTGAGGGAGTTGCGACTGGCGCACGCGGTGCCACAGTGAAGTCGAGCGGCGGATGTTGGATCGTCGCCATACCCTGTCGCGGACCGGATACAGCGCAGCCGATGCAGACGGGCGCCGATGGCGCCACGGAGTCGACGCCAAGTCATTGATCTGCAAAGGCTTGCCGAACGGCAACAGCGCCGGAGAGAGGCGTGCCCGGTTCTTGCACCCACGCCTTCGACGCGCAGTGTACTCTGCACAGGGACGCATATCCGGGAGGGGTTGCAATGAGAGGGAGAATTCTTGCGGTGCTGGCGATGGCGACGGGACTTGCGGTCGAGGCGTCCGCCCAGACCCAGATACCCAATCCGGATGCGGCCTATACGTCGTCGACCACGCTGCTGCCGATCACTGTAGATCCGGGCAGCACCTTCGGCTCGGTCTCGGGCGGGGGATGGACTCTGACGTTCAGCTCAGACCTTACGCGAGAGGACGCCCCTGGTGGTGGATGGGCGACCTGGAGTTGCGACCCGTACAGCGAGCGGCCGTGCGATAGCTCCACGTTACCGGTGGGTACTCTCGGCAGCAATACAATTACGATGACGCTCAGCTCGGCGGCGCAGACGTTTGGATTCGAAGCCGAGCCCAATATTTACGCGACCGAGGACATGCTTGTCGAGTTCTACCTCGGTGCCACGCCGGTGTATTCATTCGATCAGTTCGTCAACGGGGACACTGGGGCGAGACTGTTCGCCCTGACGGGTGCCTCGTTCGACAAGATCGTGT
>JBOHRZ010000123.1:0-8019 GCA_050732975.1 Gemmatimonadales bacterium | reverse complement strand
GGAGAGCGCCGTCGCTCTCTCCGCTCTCCCCGCTCTCCCCGCTCTCCTCGCTCTCCTCGTCGTCATCGCATATCCATCGGCATCGCGGCGGTGCTCGCCGGCTTATCCAGGATGATCACCTGCGGCGGCGGGGCGCGGTGCCCGAACGGAATCCAGTGATCGGCGGCCATCGCCACAAAGAGCAGTGCCAGGTAGGACAGCGAGAACTTGTACATCTGCCACGTGGTCGCGGTGACGCCATCCTCGCGGGTGATCCGCCACGCCAGTTGCAGCAGCCGGGCGCCGAGCAGCGTGGCGGCCACGCCGTAGAGGAGGCCGGTGATCCCCACGATTGACGGCATGATGGTGAGCGGGATCAGCATCAAGGTATAGAGCAGCATCTGCCGCTTGGTTTCGGCGACGCCGTGCACGTTGGGCATCATCGGCACGCCGGCGGCGCCATAGTCGCGCTGCTTGTTGAGAGCCAGGGCCCAGAAGTGGGGCGGCGTCCAGTAGAAGATGATGGCGAACAGGTAGGCGGCGCCCAGCGACAGCGAGTGGGTCATCGCCGCCCAGCCGACCATCGGCGGGAAGGCGCCCGCGGCGCCCCCGATCACGATGTTCTGGGGCGAGAGCCGCTTGAGCCATACCGTATATATGAGGACATAGAAGGCCAGACCGCCGAGTGCCAGGCACGCCGCCAGCGGATTGACGAACCGCCAGAACAGCGCGAACGACACCGCCCCGAGCGTCAGCCCGAAGACCAGCGCCGCGCCGGGGGGGATCCTCCCGGACGGGATCGGTCGGGTCCGGGTCCGCACCATCTTGGTGTCGATGTCGCGGTCGAACCACATATTAATGGCGTTGGCGCCGCCCGCCATGAGGTACCCCGCCGCCACCACCCAGAGCACCAGTCCGATGCTCGGTAACCCCGCCGGGGTGATGAACATCGGGGCGATGGTGGTCAGCAGCAGGAGCGAGATGATCTTCGGTTTGGTGAGGGCGACGAGATCCGAGAGGAGCGAGGGCGGCGAGCTGGACATGGAAGTCCTAAGATAGCCGGATAGAGGATAGAAGATAGAAGAGAGAAGAGAAAGCCGCGGGGGCTGTCATCCCGAGCGAAGCGAGGGATCTCGAGCACCGCTTCGCGCGAGGCCGGCCCTGAGATCCCTCAGTCGCTGCGCTCCTTCGGGATGACACCCCCCCGAGCACTCTTCTCTCTTCTATCTTCTATCCTCTCTCCTCTTATCATTTAGGATGCCCGCCTCGCAACTGGAAGACCGCCTGCCGAGAACTCTCGGCCTCTGGAGCGCGGCCGCGGTCCTCGTGGGGACAACGATCGGTTCGGGGATCTTCCGGGTGCCGAGCGTGGTGGCCAAGGACCTCGGCATGCCGTCGGCCACCCCGATGCTGCTCATCTGGGTGCTGGGCGGCCTGGTCACCTTGACCGGCGCCCTCTCGATCGCCGAGCTGGCGGCGGCGCTGCCGCGGTCGGGGGGGATCTTTGCCTACATCCTCGAAGCGGAGGGGCGATTCTGGGCGTTTCTGTACGGCTGGTCGGAGCTGACCGTGATCCGCGCGTCGGCGATCGGCGGCATCGCTTCGGTGTTCGCCACCTACCTCGGCCATTTCGTGACGCTCAACCCGCGCCAGGAACGGTTGGTTGCCGCGGCGGCAATCGCGGTGATCGCAGCGCTCAATTACGTGGGTGTGTCGTATGCCGCGGTGGTGATGAACATCACCACCGTGCTCAAATACGGCGCGCTGGTGGGTCTCGGCCTCTTCGCGTTCACCGCCGGTCAGCACGCGATTGCGTCGCCGACCGTGACGGCAGTGACCGGCTCCGCGATGCTCACCGCGCTGGTGCCGGTGCTGTGGACTTACGACGGCTGGTCCAACCTGTCGTTCATCGGCGGCGAGGTGCGCGATCCCGGCCGCAACATGCCGCGAGCGCTGATCGTCGGCACCGGTGCGATCATCGCGGTGTACCTGCTGATGAACGCCGCGTATCTCTGGCTCTTGCCGGTTCCGGCGATCGCTGCCGACGAGCGGGTGGCGGCGACGGCCGCGGCGCATATTCCGATGTTCGGCGCGGCAGGTGCCGCGATCGTGTCGGGGATCGTCATGGTATCATGCTTCGGTTCCGTCAACGGTTCGCTGATGACCGGGCCGCGGGTGTTTTTCGCGATGAGCGATCGCGGGCTCCTGTTTCCCGCCGTGGCACGGGTGTCGCCGCGATTCCAGACGCCGTCGGTGGCGATCGCCGTGTCGGCGACGCTGGGGATCGCGTACGTCCTGCAGAATTCGTTTGCGCAGCTCGCCGACCGTTTCGTGCTCGGCACCTGGCCGTTCTACGCGCTGGCAGTCCTCGCGGTGTACATCCTGCGCCGCCGCCAGCCCGACCTGCCGCGCCCCTACCGCACCCTCGGCTATCCGGTGACGCCGGCGCTCTTTCTGCTGGCGTCGCTGGGGATGATGGCCAATGCCATCGCGACGAATCCGAAGGACAATGTGGTGACGTTCGGGATCATCGGCGCCGGCGTGCCGGCCTACGCCTTGTGGAGATGGTACGAAAGGCGAGGAGAGCGAGGAGAGCGAGGAGAGCGGGGAGAGCGGGGAGAGCGGGGATCGCGGTGAGCGCGGTGGGCTTTTTCGCTGTTCCTGCTCTCTCCGCTCTCTCCGCTCTCTTCGCTCTCCCTGCTCTCCCCGATCCGTGCGGTCGCGCCATCTGGAGGCAGTTGATCACCCGCGAGGTCGCGCAGCATCCTGCCATGCAGTTTCCCGACCTGTACAAGCTCATTCTCCAGGCAACGATGGGGAGCGAGCACGCGGCCGCCGACCGTGCCATGGCAACGGAGTGGATGCATCGCGAACTCGCATCGCTCGGAAGCGGTCCGGTCGAGCCGCTGGTCGACACGCTCGGCCGGGGCGGACGCTACGTGCGAATCAATCTGCGGCCCTTCGTCGCGCGCGGGGGCAACACCGATTCGCTGCTGGAGGCGTTTCTCGAGACGCCATCGGTCGCACCGCCCGACTCTACCGCATTCCGCTGTGCCGCGAGCGCGGCGGAGTCGCTGGCGCGAACGGATGCAATACGCTTGAATCCTGATTCCCTGCGCGCGTATTTCGCCCGCGAGATCGCCGCCGGATATCCGGCCGTCGATCATAGCGCCGCGTACGAACAGCGATATCATCCGGCGTACAGAGTGGTCGCGAGGCGACTGGTGGCGCGGGTACTGAGAAGTGAGAAGTGAGAAGTGAGAAGGGAGAAGTGAGAAGGGGGGCTGGGCGCGCATCGAGGCGGCCACCGCAGTTCGAAGCGATGGCCACGGCGGTCTCCTTCTCACTTCTCCCTTCTCACTTCTCACTTGCGGCAAAAGGTGCAAGCTCTTGCCCACGGTGGCCGGCCCTCGCGGTTACTTTTATCGCCCGATGACGACCCTTCCGGTAATCGAGCCCGCGGCATATACGGCCGACGAGATCGCGTCGCTGCACGAGGAGATCCGCGCGCTTGCGGCCCGGCGCGGGGCGGTGATCCTGGCGCACAACTACCAGCGGGGCGAGGTGCAGGATGTCGCCGATTTCACCGGCGACTCGCTGGGTCTCTCGCGACAGGCGGTCGCGGCGCGCGCCGATGTGATCGTCTTCTGCGGGGTGCACTTCATGGCGGAGACGGCGAAGATCCTGGCGCCGGAATCGCGGGTGCTGCTTCCCGATCTCGCGGCCGGGTGTTCGCTGGCCGACACGATCACTCCCGAGGATGTGCGCCGTTGGCGTGCGGAGTTTCCGGGCTACGTCGCGGTGGCGTACGTCAACACCACGGCGGCGGTCAAAGCCGAAGTCGATTACTGCTGTACGTCGGGCAATGTGCTCGACGTGATCGACGCGATCCCCGAATCGCAGGGCATTCTCTTCCTTCCCGATTTCTTTCTCGGTCTGCACGTGCGGCGGATGCGGCCCCAGCGGCGCGTCGAGGTGTGGATGGGCGAGTGCCACGTGCACGCGTCGATCGATGTGGCGACGTTGCAGGCGGCGCGCGAGGCGCATCCCGGCGCCGAGGTGCTGGTGCATCCCGAGTGCGGCTGCGCGTCGCGGCTGCAGTACCGGGTTGGCAGCGGCGATCTGTCGCCCGACGCGGTGCACATCGCGTCGACCGAAGGAATGATTCGCACCGCGCGCGAACTGCCGGCACGCTCGATGATCGTGGCGACGGAGACGGGGATCATCCACCGGCTCAGGCAGGAAGTGCCCGGCAAGGAATTCTTCGCCGCGGATTCCGCCGCCGTGTGCGCCTACATGAAGACGGTCGATCTGGTCGACGTGCGCGACGCGCTGCGTCTCGACCGGTATGCCATCGAGGTTCCCGAGGAGATCCGGTCGCGCGCCCGCCGCGCGATCGATGCCATGGTGTCGCTCGGCCGCTGAGGTGGTCTCCGCCGAAGAAATCGCCGCCGACGCGCAGCGGCTCGCTGCCCTGGCGCTGGCTGAAGACGGCGCCCGCGACCTCACCTCGCTGGTCACGGTCGTTCCTGATCAGCGGGGCCGAGCCCGGATCGTGGCGCGCAGCGCGGTGGTGGCGTCGGGCATCGTCTACGCTGATGCGCTGCTGTTCGCGGCGGAACTCCCCACGGCCGAATGGCGCACCGGCGACGGCGATCACGTCGAAGCCGGCGGAACGATCTGCCATCTGCACGGTCCACTGGCGGGCCTGTTCCGGGCCGAGCGGCCGATGCTCAATATGCTGCAGCGCGCCTGCGGCGTCGCAACGCTCACGTCGCGATTCGTGGACGCCATCGCGCCCGCGCGCTGTGTGGTGCTGCACACCCGCAAGACGACACCGGGACTCCGGATTCTGGAGATCGCCGCGGTACTCGACGGCGGCGGGAAGATGCACCGCCGCGACCTCGCCGGGGCGCTGCTCGTCAAGGACAACCACTGGGCGGCGATGCAGACCAGCGGCCGCACGCTGGCGGAGGCGCTGGAGGCCGCACGCCGCGCCGGTGCCCGGATGCTGGGCGTCGAAGTCGAGACCAGTGACGAGCTCGACACCGCGTGCGCCGCGGGAGCAACGCGGCTGCTGATCGACAACCAGACGCCGGACATTGTCCGGGAATGGAGTGCCCGGGCCCGCCAGCTCTCCCCGGGCATCGAAATCGAAGCCAGCGGCGGCATCACGCTCGACAACGCGCGCGAGTACGCCATGGCCGGCGCGGATTTCATCAGCGTGGGCGCGCTGACGGGATCGCCGCCGAGGGTCGACCTCAGCATGGAAGTGAGAAGTGAGAAGTGAGAAGTGAGAAGTGAGAAGTGAGAAGGGCCGCGGGGTTTCCACGTCTCTCTTCTATCTTCTCACTTCTCTCTGCTGTTAGGACCTCACCCTGAACAACAGCACAATGCCGACCGCGAGGAAGGCAATGTTCATCGCCCACGCCGCCAGATGCGGTTCCATGAAGCCTTTGGCGCCGACGGCTTTCATGATCTGGGTGCCGGTGAGGTAGACGAGGGTGGTGCCGAGGGCGATGGCCAGCCCGATCGCGGCACCGGCGCGGGCGTTGGTGATGGCGAGCGGCGCGCCGAAGAGTGCCACCACGAGGCAGGCGAACGGCACGGCATATTTCAGCGGCAATTCGACATCGAGCGCCCCCGCCTGGGCGCCGGACGCGCGCAGCCGGTTGATGTAGCCGCGCAGCTCGGCCGTGGTCATCTCCTCCGCCCGCTTGTTCTCCGTCATCAGCTCGCGCGGCTGCTCGGTGAAGGAGCGGACCCGGAGCCCCTTGAAGCCGAAGCTGGCGAGCACGCTGCTGTCGGAGACGAAGTATGCCGCGCCGTGGCGGAGGTCCCAGGCACGGCGTGACGGATTCCACACCGCGCTGTCGGACGCGACCGCCCAGCGGCGGCCCACGGTATCGCGCGGTCCTTCGCCGACCAGCCCCGAAGCCGCTCCCGGCTGCTGGGTCATTGCCTTGATCGCCCACGTCCAGCCGCTCTTCGATGCGTAGGCGAAGTCGGGTCGCATCGGACTCCAGTCGCCGGCGAGGTTCTCGTGCTGCAGCTCCTTCTGGCGGGTCGTCGCCGGGCCGGCGAGCTCCTGCAGCTCGAAGTCGAACGGGACGGCGAGCACGGCCAGCAGAATCATCGGGGCGATCAGCCGGTAGAACGACACGCCGCTGGCGAGCACCGCCGTCAGTTCGCTGTGGCGTCCCATCCCGTTCAGGGTGAACACCGTGGCGAAGAGCACCGCGGCTGGGACCAGGATCGCCATCTTCGACGGGAACAGATACATCTGACCGATCAGGATCTGACTCACGGAAAGATGCCGATCGGCGAGGCGGTTGAAACGCTCGGAGAGATCGATCAGGACGGCCACGGCCGGCACGCCGACGGCGCTCAGCACGAAGGTGGCGCACCACTGCTTGACCACGTAGCGATCGAGGACACCGAAAGGACGGAGGCTCATGGCGCGTTCCTCCAACGGCGGAAGGCGCTGGCGATTGCGGCGAAGAACCCTTCGCCGCGCGCGGTGCCCATTTCGCGGTTGGCGGCGTTGAGCGCCACCAGTCCCACGACGCTGAAGACGGCCAGCGGAAGATGGAGGGCCAGTGCCGGCGGCAGGTGTCCCGCCACGGCGATGCCTTTCCCCCCCTGCAGCATGATATAGAAGCCGAGGAAGATGACCAGTGAGCCGCCGATGACCAGGCCGATGCCGCTGGCGGGATACTTGAGCGCCAGCGCGATGCCGATCAGCACGAAGCAGAACGACGACAGCGGAATCGCGAAGCGCTGATGGTATTCCACCTGATACCGGCGCACCGCCTCCTGCGACCCGTCGGCGAGCTGCTCGTTGAAGAGCGCGCCCTGCCACGTGTCGTTGAAGAAGGTCGCCTGGGATGCAGGCTGCGGTGGAGTGAGGAAGCCGCGGGGAGGGGGCTGCCCCACGACCGCTCCGGGGAGAGCCGGACGGGGAGGGGGCGCCACTGGTTGTTGAGCTGCCGGCTTCTGCACCGGTTGCTGCGCGGCGGGCGGCAACTGCGCGTGCGCCGCCTTTGGCAGGATCAGCTGCCGGATCCAATCCGAGACGCGGCGCCAGGTGGCGCAATGCTCGGGGAACGCCGGCGTCCGCTCGTTGGGGGCCGCGATGGGCGGCAGGCCGGCGAGGCGTCGCAGGTCGCGCCGAGCCAGGTATTCCGCCGCCGCGCGGTTGCGATCCGCTTCCCAGCGCTGCTCGTCGATGCCCCGCAGCAGGTCGCAGCCGGTCTTCTGGTGCTCGTCGCGTCCCTGCGGATTGGCGCTCAGCCGGAGTTGATTCTGCACGTCCCGGATCACCACCCGGGTGTGTACGAACTGGGTCTGCTGCAGCTCCCCCGATTGCCCGTGCTTGAATTCGTACGTGACGCCGTGGTGCAGCAGCAGGATCAGGTCGTTGCCGTTGGGCGACTCGGCCATCGATCCGCTGTCGGCGATGATCATCCGGCGGGTGTCGTAGTCGGAGCCGGAGAGGTCGAAGATGGTGATGCTGTCCATCGCGCCGGTGGCGGGGTCGATGCGGTCGGCGCGGAGCACGTAGCCCGACGGCGCCGGGAGGACGTTGAGCACCTGCTGCTGCAGCGCCAGCGTCGGCGATTTGTTGATCACCGCGCCGCGGAGGTCGGCGAAGCGGGTGTTGCTCCACGGGGTGACCTGGTCGAAAACCACGAAGTTGATCGCCGCGATCACGGCGGCCCCGATCAGCGCCGGGCGGGCCATCCGCCACACCGAGATGCCGTTGGCGTACATGGCGACCGTCTCCAGCGAGCCGGCGAGTTGCGAATAGCCGTACAGCGTGCTGACCAGCACCGCCATCGGGATGGTCAGCGCCAGCAGCGCGGGAAGGAACAGCAGTACCGCCCGGATCATGATCGACGCGGGGAGACTCTTGCCGCCGAACTGGTCGATGAGCGGCGGTAACGCGTTGAGCAGCATCAAGCCGGTAAGCGCGACGACGCCCCAGAAGAATGGTGCGGCGAGGGATCGCAGGATGTGGCGTGAAATCAGGCGCATTCC
>JBOHRZ010000122.1:0-8061 GCA_050732975.1 Gemmatimonadales bacterium | reverse complement strand
CGCCGGCACCGAGCCGCTGATCTAGGTCTCGCTGCTCCGCGACCGGATCGCCCGCAGCGGCCTCACCATTAATACGGTATTGAACACGTTGCAGGGCGCCCTCGGCGGCGTCCCGGCGAGCGACCTGCACGAGACCGACCAGCGGACACCGATCCGCGTCCGGTACGCCGGGGTCGCCAACGAGAACCTGCAGACGGCGCTCTCGTCAACGGTCAAGGGTGTTCCGGTCGGCGACCTGGTGTCGGTGCAGGAGACCCAGGCGCCAATCGAGGTGGTGCGCGTCGACCAACGTCCGGTGACGGTGGTCGAAGCGATCGCCGAGCGAGGAGGCACGTCGAAGGCGTCGAAGGACGTCGAACGGGCCGTGTCGAGGCTGCCACTGGCCTCCGGCGTGCAGTGGCAGATCACCGGGGCCAACGTGGAGCAGCAGAAGACCACCCGGCAACTGGGGCTGGTGGCGCTCCTTTCGGCGGCGCTGATGTTCCTGGTGCTGGCCGGCGAGTTCTCGTCGTTCACCTCACCACTGGTAGTGATGACCACGGTTCCAATTGCCGGCGCCGGGAGTGTGTTCCTCCTGTGGCTGACGGGGCAGTCGCTCAACGCTGTATCACTCATTGGTATAGTCGTGATGATCGGCATGGCGGACAACGAGGCGGTCGTCAAGCTTGACGCCATCCACCGCTATCGCGACCTCGGCTATCCGATCGACGAAGCGATCTTCCGCGGCGGGCACAAGCGGCTCCGCGCCATCACCATGACGACCTTCACCGCGATCGCGGGCGTGATTCCGCTGGTGCTCAACCTCGGCAGCGGCGGCGCACTGTATCAGCCGCTCGCGGCCGCGGTGATCGGCGGCTCGATTACCCAGTTGGGCGTCACTTTCTTCCTGATGCCGGCACTGTATGCCCTCATCGAGCGGCGCAAGGAACGGCGGGCGTTGGCGCGGCAGCGCGCCAGCGAGCCGGTGACGGCATGATCACCTGGGCGGCACACCGCCCGGCGGTGATGTGGGCGCTGGCGACGGGGATCGTGGTGTCAGGCGCGGTGGCGTTCACCAAGTTGCCGCTGGCGACCAAGGCGGTGCTGGAGCTTCCCACGCTGCAGGTGACCACGGTCTGGCCGGGGGCTCCGCCGGAGCTGGTCGAGATGTATCTCACCGCGCCGATCGAAGGCCTGGTGCAGGGCGTCCACGGGGTACACGACACCAAGTCGACGTCCAGCGAAGGATCGTCCAGCGTCACCATCAATCTGGATCCCAAAACCGACGTCACCATGGCGCGGCTGGCGATCCTCGAACGGATGGAAACGCTGCGGACCGACAGCGGCTATCCGGCGGCCGCGTCGATACCGGTAGTCTCCAACTACGTCCCGACCGACCTCAGCACCCAGCCGCTGCTTGAAGTAACGATCGTGGGGCCGTACACACCCGGCGCACTGCTCAACATGGTCAACGAACTGCTGGTCCCGCCGCTCTCCAGCGTCGCAGGGATCGCCGCGGTGCAGACTCGCGGCGGGGCCGCGACTCAGATCACCGTCTCATACGATCCCACGCTGCTTCATCAACTCAACATCGATCCGTCGGCGCTCCGCACCGCGATCCTCAATGCCAGGCAGGTTCGCGCTCTCGGCGACGTACATCAGGGCCCGCTTACGCTGAGCGGGAGCGTCCACGACCAGCCGCGAGTGCTCGACGACATCGGCCGGCTGCCGGTCGCCGCCCCAGGCGGGCGCACTTTCACGCTCGGTCAACTGGCGGCAATACGCCCCGAGGAAGATGCCGGCGGACTCTTCTACCGCATCAACTGGCAGACGGCGGTGTCGCTGGTGCTCTTCCGCCAGCCGACGGCCGACGCGATCAAGACCGCGGCTCGCGCCCGCGCCGCCGTCGATTCGCTGCAGGGGTCGCTGCCGCCCGGTGTGCGGCTCAAGGTCCAGAGCGACGAGAGCGAGGATCTGGCCAACAAGCTGCGCGAGCTGTTGATCAGAGGTGGCATCGCGTTCGTTTCGGTATTCCTCGTCCTGCTGATCACGTTGCGCGGCTTTCCCGGCGCGGCGCTGGTCATCGGCAGCGCCGCGGTGTCGATCGCCGGTGCCGCGCTATCGTTGTACCTGCTACACATCCCCGCCAATCTGCTCACGCTCGCCGGGCTGGCCATGGGGATCGGCATTCTGGTGCAGAACGGACTGGTGGTGGTTGAGCGGCTCCGCTCCGCCGACAACACCGCCGACGCGCGCGCCCTCGCCGGGCGACGGATCGCACCCGCCGTGCTTGGCTCGACGCTCACCACGACGGTCGTGCTGCTGCCGTTCCTCTACCTGCAGGGCAACGCGCGGGCGCTCTTCGCACCGTTCGCCATTGCGTTCGCGCTAGCGCTGATCTGGTCGGTGGGGACCGCGCTCCTGTTCGTCCCGGCGGTGGGACGCGGCGGAGCCGGAACCCGGCGCGGCTGGCCGCGGCTGGCGCGCATCTACGAGCGGATGGTGGCGGCGACGTTGCGCTGGCGCTACCTCACGATCGGCTTCGCTGTCGCGGCGGTTGCGGTGCTCACCTGGGCGTTCATCAAGAAGGTCCCGCGGGTCAGTTGGGGGCGCGACTTCGGCGACACACACACCACGATCACGGCGAGCGTCACCTTTCCGCGCGGATCGGATCCGGCGCAACTGGAAGACATCATCTCCCAGCTCGAGGCCGAGGCGGTCGGACAACCGGGCGTGGCGGTGGTGCGGTCGGAGGGCGACCAGCTCTCGGGTTCGGTGAGCGTGGAATTCACCGCGGCGGGAAGCGCGTCCGAGGCGCCGTGGGTGATGTCCGACAAGCTCACCCAGCGCGCGGTGCTGATCGGCGGCACCGACAATGTCTACGTCACCAAGCCCGAAGGCCCCGGCTTCTACAGCAGCTCGGGCGGCAGCGGGTCGGTGTCGCACTATATCCGGATCAAGGGTTACTCCTACGAGGGCGTACTGCAGGTGGCGCTCGACCTCCAGGCGCGGCTGGAACGGATCCCGCGGGTGCGCGACGTCAACATCAACGCCGGGTCGCGATGGGGCTCGGGCCCGAAGGCGGTGAGTGTGGCGCTGGCGCCGGACCGCATCGCGCTGGCCCGGGTCGGTGCATCGGCTCTCGACTACTCCGCGAGCGTGCAGAGCCAGATTCACAGTTCGGCGGCGACCACCCGCTTCGAGATCGGCGGCGAACAGGTGCCGATCATGTTTCGCGCGGCCGGATCGAATACCCGCGACATGGCGCAACTCGCCGAAGGATTGGTGTCGAATCCGGACAATGCGCCGGTACGGATCGGCGACGTCAGCCACGTCGGCGAGATCGAAGGACTCAGCCAGATCGACCGCGAAAGCCAGCAATACATCCGGATGGTCACCTACGACTTTCGGGGACCGCAGAAGCTGGCCGACCGGACCCACAAGGCGTTCATGCAGTCGATCACCGTGCCGGCGGGCTACACGGTCAGTGACGATTCGTACTACCAGAACGGCGACGACTCCGGCAAGGGTCTGACAGGAGTTTTCGTGCTGGGCATCATCCTGGTGCTCCTGGCCGTCGCACTGGTGTTCGATTCGGTCTGGGCTGCGGCGATGGTCCTTCTCGCATTGCCGATGGCGCTCGGCGGCGTCGTGGCCGCGTTCTGGATAACCAGGACAGCGTTCAACCGCCAGGCCGCGGTGGGCGTCATCCTGGTCGTGGGGCTCGCGGTCAATCACTCGATCCTGCTGATCGACGCGGCGTTGCAGGCGCGTCGCCGCAGCGGCGGTAGACTGACCATGGCCGACGCGCTGCACGCCGCCACCGACCGCGTGACGATGATCGTGCTGGTGACCCTCACCACGCTCGCCTCACTGACTCCGATGGCGCTCGGCACCAGGACCGACGAACTCTTCGGCGCCATCGCCCTCGCCACGGCAGGCGGGACGATCGCCGGAACGCTCGGCGTAATGTTTCTATTGCCGGCGATTCTGCTGGGAGTTAGAAGTGAGAAGGGAGAAGTGAGAAGTGAGAAGTGAGAAGGGAGAAGTGAGAAGGGAGAAGTGACCAGAGTCCCGACGATTCGACCCTGTCCGCGATGCGGCCGCCCCGCCGACGGTCGCTTCTGTGCCGCCTGCGGCGCCCCGGTCGGCGACGTCCGGTGCAGCCGTTGCGGCGTGGTGTTGGACGCCGACGCCCGCTTCTGCAAGCAATGCGGCACGCCGGCCACCACAGTGGGTCAGCCAGCCGGCCGGGCGCCGCGGCGCGCCGGAGTACCGGGCCCCTGGTATCTGGCGGGCGCATTGGCGGTCGTGACCATCGCCGTGCTGCTTTTCGTCTTCCGGACCGGGCCGGGCGCCGCGAGCGCGACTGGCTCGCCGGATACGGCCGGGACGCCGCCGGACCTGTCCACCATGACCCCGCGCGAGCAATTCCAGCGGCTCAGCGATCGGGTGACCGCCGCGGCCGAACAGGGCGACACGGCAACCCTGAACCGCTTCTGGCCCATGGTGCTCGGCGCCTATCAGAACCTGCCGCCTGCCGATCGCGATGCCGACGCACGGTTCCACATGGGGTGGTTGCGTCTGCATCTGGGCGATACCGCCGGCGCCGTGGCGCTGGCCGATTCGATTCTGGCTGCCACACCCAGCGATCTTTTCGGGTACTATCTGCGCGCCACGATTGCGGAGGCAGCTGGCGATTCCGCGGCCGAACGCCGGGCGCGCTCGGCGTTCGATTCCCACTATACGGCCGAGATCGCGCGTGACCGCGTCGGCTACGCGGAGCACCGCACCATGTTCGAGCGGTTCCGGACCACACAGAAGCCGTAGATTGTGAGGGCGCCAGTGCGGCTCCGGTGGAGTCGCGACGGCGTATCTTATCCCATTCCCCATTGATGATCCGCACTCGAGGCCGATGATGCCGATGTTCGCCCGACTTGTCGCACTCCCCGCTGCCGCCCTGATCGCGATGCCGCGCTCGCTCCCGGACAGTGATGCGATCCGCGGCTTCACCGCTGCCAACGCCAGGATCGAGCGCGACTGGGAGACGAAGTTCCGCGCCCTGCCCGATCCGGCGCGGCTTCGCGAATCGATGCGCCGCCTGAGCGCCCGCCCGCATCACCTCGGCTCGCCGTACGACAAGGACAACGCCGAGTGGATCCGCGCCCAGTATCAGTCGTATGGCTGGGACGCGAAGATCGAACAGTTTCAGGTGCTCTTCCCGGTTCCCCTCGAACGGGTCGTGGAACTCGTGGCGCCGACCAGATTCAAGGCGGCACTCGAGGAACCGACCATCGCGGTCGACCCGACGTCCGGCCAGAAGAGCGAGCAGCTTCCGACTTACAACGCGTATTCCGCCGACGGCGACGTCACAGCACCACTGGTGTACGTGAATTACGGTGTGCCCGACGACTATACCTGGCTCGAACGGCACGGCGTTTCGGTCAAGGGCGCCATCGTGATCGCGCGTTACGGCGGGTCGTGGCGCGGCATCAAGCCGAAGGTGGCGTACGAACATGGGGCTGTCGGTTGTCTGATCTACTCCGACCCACGCGATGACGGTTTCGCCGAGGGTGAGACATTCCCGAATGGTCCCTACCGCCCGAAGGACGGCGTCCAGCGCGGCAGTGTCATGGACATGCCGGTCTACCCGGGCGACCCGCTCACGCCTGGCGTGGGTGCTGATTCGACCGCGAAGCGGCTCGATCGCAAGGACGCCACGACGATCATGAAGATCCCGGTGATGCCGATTTCGTACGCGGACGCGCAGCCGCTGCTGGCGGCCATCACCGGCCAGGTCGCACCGGCGTCGTGGCGCGGCGGGCTGCCGATCACGTACCACATCGGCCCGGGCGCCGCCAAGGTGCATCTCAAGCTGCAGTTCGACTGGTCGCTCAAGCCGCTGTACGACGTGATCGCACGGATCCCGGGCACCACCGCCGCGGATGAATGGGTCATCCGCGGCAATCACCACGATGCATGGGTCAACGGCGCCGAGGATCCGATCTCCGGGCAGGTCGCGGAGTTGGAGGAAGCACGCGGAATGGGCGAGCTGCTCAAGCAGGGATGGCGGCCGAAGCGCACCATTATCTATGCATCGTGGGACGGCGAGGAGCCCGCCCTGCTCGGTTCGACCGAGTGGAGCGAGGAGCACCAGGCCGAACTCAAGGCGCACGCGGTGTTCTATCTCAATTCGGACGGCAATGGCCGCGGTGCCCTCAGCGTCGGCGGGTCGTACTCGCTGGAGCGGTTCGCCAACGATGTCGCGCGCGACATCGACGATCCGGAGACGCACGGCAGCGTGTGGCAGCGGATGCGTGCCTTCCGCGTCGTGGACGGCGATCAGGATGCCCGCACCCGGACCGACCTGCGCATCGGCGCGCTGGGTTCAGGCTCGGATTACACTCCGTTCCTGCAGCACGCCGGCGTGCCGACGCTCGACATCGGCTTCGGTGGCGAGGACGGCGGCGGGATCTACCATTCGATCTACGACGACTTCTACTGGTACACACATTTCAGCGACACATCGTTTGTCTACGGCCGCGCGCTGGCGCAGACCGCCGGCACCATGGTGATGCGCATGGCCGATGCCGACGTTCTGCCGCAGGAATTCGGCGACCTGAGCGAAACGGTGAACGGTTACGTGACCCAACTCAAGGCGCTGCGCGACTCGATCGCGAAGCAGATCGAGAACGTCAACCAGTCGATCGCCGAAGGCCTCTACGCCAAAACCGATGATCCGCGCCATCCGGTTTCGCCGCCGAAGATGGACTCGGTGCCCCCGTTCCTCGACTTCACGCCACTCGACAACGCGACGGCCCAGCTCAAGACTGCGGCATCACGCTACGAGAAGGCGTACGGCACGGCGATCGCCGCGGCACCGGCGGCGTCGGGGTTCGGCGACGTCAACGACCTCCTCCGCCAGACCGACCAGGCGCTGCTCCTTCCCGGCGGGCTGCCGCGACGGCCCTGGTACGCGCATTCGCTGTATGCCCCTGGCTTCTATACCGGATACGGCGTCAAGACGATGCCCGGCGCACGCGAGGCGATCGAGCAGCACGACTGGAAGGAAGCCGACCAGCAGATCGGCCTGATCGCCGCGGCGCTGGTGCGCGAGGCCGAATTGATCGACCGCGCCGCGGTGCTGATCGACGGCACATCGAAGCCGGTGCCGTAGCGACTGCCGGCCCGGCGCGGCGAACCATGTCGGTTACATCGCCTCCTTGCGGCCGCTCCTCACCAGCCACCAGTTCACGGGAAAGCTGGTGAGGAACCCGGCGACCATTCCGACCTGCATCATCCACCAGAACACCGGTGACGTCGCCGGTAGTTCGCGCCCAACGACCACGAACGTGACCAGGGCCATCCAGCCGTACATCCCCACCTGCCAAGCCGTCAGCGAGAATGCGTCGGCGCGTATTGCGGCACGGATGCCTGCGCCGGTGGCGAGATGTCGCATCGGGACGATGGTGAAATACTGGAACGCAATCCCGAGTCCGAACGCCAGGACAAAGTCCGCGAGCCAGGCGGCGAAGATCGGGCGACCGAACAGCGTGAACGGCACCAGCAGCAGTCCCCACTCAGCGATCAGATCGCCGAGCGAGCATCCGGCTCCGCAATGGGTGGTTGCGATACTCACGGTCTGCCAGAACGGGCGCCGGTCCGCGGATCCGCCGCCGTGCCGAGCCCAGGCACGGTACATCCACAGCGCGAGCGGCCCGGCGTAGAGCGCCGTCACCGGCCAGACCACATTCATGATCCACATCCGCTGGCGGTGACCGGCCGCGATGTCCGTGACGATGATTACCGCGCAGGCGCCGCAGACGGCCAGTGAGATCCAGGCGAGCGCGGTGATCCACGGCGGCATCAACACGCAGGCAGGACGCGCCACCCTGAATCGGATTGCACAGCGCGCACGACCTCAGCCTTTCCGGAACCCGGTGCACTTCGGCTCGGGTTCGGGCGGTGCCTGAACGTGTCTCGCGGATGGAACAGGTGATTGGCGACGGCGACGAGGTGCCTCGTGAACGGGAGAGACGACCTCGCATGAACTCCGTCGGTGCGGTCCGACGGCTGAATGGC
>JBOHRZ010000121.1:0-8124 GCA_050732975.1 Gemmatimonadales bacterium | reverse complement strand
CTCAAGGTGGGCCAGGTGATCCGCGCCGGCGGGCCGGCGTCGCATCAAGCCAAGCGTGGCACTCCGACGATGGGCGGGATTCTGATCGTGGGCGCCACGGTGATCTCGACCCTGCTCTGGGCGCCCCTCGGCAACCGCTTCATCGACGTGACCGTGGTCGCAATGCTGTGGACGGCGGCGATCGGTTTCGTCGACGACTACCTCAAGGTCGTCGAAGGGCGGTCGCGCGGGCTGGTGGCCAAATGGAAACTCATCGCGCAGGTCGCCTTCGGCGTGACCCTCGGTGTCATGTTGTTGCGGTGGCCGGTGGTCTCGCCAGCGACGCTGCCGCCCTCGGGAACCACCGTGCCATTCTTCAAATACCTGGTGCTGATTTTCGCGCCCTGGCTGTACGTGATCTTCGTCACCGGCGTGGTGACGGGTTTCTCCAATGCAGTCAACCTCACCGACGGGCTCGATGGCCTGGCCACCGGGCTGTCGATCATCGCCGCGGCGGCGTTCGCGCTCTTCGCGTATGTGGCGGGCCGGATCGACGCCACCGGCTATTTCTATCTGTTTTATCTGCCCGGTTCGGGCGAACTGGCGGTGTACTGCGCAGCGCTGATGGGCGGCTGCCTGGGCTTCCTCTGGTTCAACGCGCATCCCGCGCGGGTGTTCATGGGCGATACCGGGAGCCTCGCGATCGGTGGCGCGCTGGGGACGGTGGCGATCCTGCTCAAGGCCGAATTCCTGCTGGTGATCATCGGCGGCGTCTTCGTCGCCGAGGCGGTGTCGGTCCTGCTGCAGACCGGGATGTACCGCTACCGGAAGCGGACTCGCGGGAGGGAGTACGCCGACGCGCACCGGGTATTCCGCATGGCGCCGCTGCATCACCATTTCGAGAAGCTCGGCTGGCTGGAATCGAAGGTGGTGGTGCGGTTCTGGATCCTGGGCATCTTCTGCGCGCTGATTGCCATGGCGACGCTGAAGCTGCGATGAGTCGCTTCGTCGAGTGGCGCTCGTCGGGGATGGAAGTCAGCGTAGCGGGCCTGGCCCGGAGCGGGATCGCGGCGGTACGGCTGCTCGCCGCCCGGGGCATTCCGGTCTATGCGTCGGACCGCGCCAACACGCAGCCGGTGCGCAATGCCGCGGTGTCGCTGCGTGACGAACTGGGTGCCATCGTCAATGTTGATACCGCCGGCCACGATCTCGACCGGATTGCACGCAGTGCCGCGCTGATCCTTTCCCCGGGGATTCCACCCGATGCGCCGCCGCTGGTGGCGGCGGCCGGCGCGGGAGTTCCCGTCCTCGCCGAGGCACAGCTCGGCCTCGATGCGCTGGATGGTGTGGCCGCGATCGTGGTCACCGGAACGAACGGCAAGACCACGACCACGGCACTGGTCGATCAACTGCTGCGCGCCGGTGGCCGCCGCAGTGCCGCTGCGGGCAACATCGGCAATCCGCTCTCCGCGGTGGCACTGGCCTCGCCCCGGCCGGACTGGCTCGCCGTCGAATTGTCCTCGTTCCAGTTGCATGACTGCCCCGACCTCGCGCCCGAAGTCGGCGTGCTCACGAACCTGGCGCCCGACCACCTCGACCGTTATCCGACGCTGGAGTCGTATTACGCCGACAAGGCCCGGCTCTTCGCCAACGCCGGCGTCGATTCGATCTGGGTGAGCAACCTCGACGACACCGATTCGCGGGCGATGATAGCCGGTGTGCCCGGCCGGCACCTGCAGTTCAGCGTTGCCCGGGAGGCCGATGCCTGGTACGACCGCGGCGACGACCGCCTGATGCTGGCGGGGCGACCGCTTCTGGCCCGTGGCGAGCTGCCGCTTCTGGGCGATCACAACGTGGCCAACGCGCTGGCGGCGGCGCTCGCGGTGCACGCCACCGGGGTCGATCACACTGCTCTCGCCGACGGACTCATCTCCTTCCGGCCCCTGCGCCATCGGATGGAGCTGGTGCGCGAGGTCGACGGCGTGACCTGGATCAACGACTCCAAGGCCACCAACGTTGCCTCGACCCGCGTGGCACTCGAAGCCATGGACCGGCCCTACGTGCTGCTGCTTGGCGGCAGGCACAAGGGACAGCCGTATACCGATCTGGTTGGTCCGCTCTGCCGATACGCGGTCGCCGTGATCGCCTATGGCGAAGCCGCCGATCTGATCGAACGGGATCTGTCGCCGGCGCTCCGCGTGGTCCGCGGCACCACCTTCGAGGACGTCGTGGCCAAGGCGAAGGTGCTCGCTCCGGGCGGCGGGGCGGTGCTGCTTTCGCCCGGCTGTTCCAGCTACGACATGTTCGACAATTATGAACAGCGCGGCGCGACGTTCCGGACGCTTGTGGAGAATATGTGAGCACGCCGGCGATCCGGCATCCCGGCGAATTCCGGTGGGAGACCCGCCTCCTCGCTGTGACGACACTGATCCTCACCGCGCTCGGCATTGCCAGCTGCTACGCCTCCGGGACGTATCTGGCGGACTGGTTTCGCGAGGCCTCGCAGCAGGCGGTAGCCGCGGTGGTCGGCGGTGTGATTTTCCTCATCGCCGCGAACACCGACTACCACTTCTGGCGCAAGACCGCGCTACCACTTTTTCTCACCACCTTCGCGGGGCTGGTGCTGCTGGCCATGGTGAGCGTGGTATGGCGCGGCCAGCGCGCCAGCGGGGCGCTGGCGTCGATCTTTCCGGTGCTCAACGGCGCGCACCGCTGGATCGACATCGGCATCAAAGTGCAGGTCTCCGAAGTGGCGCGCTTCACCCTGGCGGCCTGGTTGTCCGCTTATGCCGCGTCGCTCGGCTCCAAGGTGCGTTCGCTCGGCGAGGGATTCCTGCCGCTGATGACGATCGTTGCAGCGGTCGCCGTGCTGGTTGACCTCGAACCGAGTCTGTCGATGGCGATCACCCTGACGGTGATCGGTCTCACGGTGATCTTCACCGCCGGGGCGAAGATACCGCACCTGGTGCTGGCGCTTGCGGTGGCGGTCATGGCCGTCGGCCTGGTGCTGAAGTACAGCCCGATGCACGCCCGGCGACAGCAGGGGTTTTCGGAGTCGAACGATCAGTGCCTGGAGACCGACCAGCCGTGCGAATCTCTGATCGGGCTCGGCGCCGGCGGCGTGCTCGGCGTCGGCTTCGGGCGGGGCACCCAGAAATTCGGGCACCTTCCCGAGGCGTATTCAGATTATCTCCTCTCGGTGATCGGCGAGGAGTGGGGATTCGCCGGTGTGGCATTCGTGGCATTGTGCTTCGTGACGTTCGTGTGGATGGGATTCCGCATCGCCAGGACTGCGCCCGACCCCTTCGGGACCTATTTCGCGTCGGGGTTGACCGTCGCGGTCGCCATTACCGCGTTCATGCACGCCGCGGTGGTGACGCGCCTGATGCCATCGACCGGATTGACGCTGCCGTTCATGTCGGTGGGACGGGTGTCGCTGATCCTGTATATGCTATCGGCCGGGGTGCTGGTGTCGATCGGGCGACAGCGCGGGCGTCCGGCGCGCCAGTCGTGACGACCGTGCTCTTTGCCGGCGGCGGCACCGGCGGCCATCTGATGCCCGCGCTCGCCATCGCCACCGCCACCCGTGAACTCGAGCCGGCCTGGCGCTGCTTCTTTGCCGGCGCGGCCCGAGGCGTCGACGCCGCGGTGCTGCCGGAACGCGGATGGCCGCATCAATTGCTGCCGTTTCAGCCGCTGTACCGGCGACAATGGTGGAAGAACCTGCGGTGGCCGCTGCTGTTGCCGGTGCTCAGGCGGCGGATTGACGCGCTGCTCGACGCGGAACGTCCGGCGGTGGTCGTCGGCACCGGCGGCTACGTGAGCGCGCCGGTATTACGCCGGGCGGCCGCGCGGGGAATTCCGACCGCGCTGCTCGAGCTCGATGTCCGTCCGGGGATCGCGACGCGGCTCGCGGCGAGCCGGGCTTCGGCGATCTGGCTCGCCGCCGCCGAATCGCGCGCCGCGTTGCCGGCCGGTGTCGCCGCGCGCGCGGTGATCACCGGCGCGCCGATTACGCCGCCGGATCCGTCTCGCCGCGCCGCCGCAGCGGGCCGCTTCGGTGTGGACGGGCTGCGCCCGGTGCTGGTGATCACCGGCGGCTCCCAGGGAGCCCTGGCGATCAACCGCGTCGTTGCTGACTGGCTCGCCGCGGCCACGTCGCTGCCGGTTCAGGTGATCTGGTCGACGGGACGTGGTACCCACGCCCGCTTCGCCGCGCTGCATCGGCCGCCGGAGGTGCACGTTCTTCCGTTCATCGATCCGATGTCGGATGCCTGGTCGGTCGCTGACCTCGCGGTGGCGCGCGCCGGCATGATGACGCTCGCGGAACTGTGCGCCTGGCGGATTCCTTCGGTCCTGGTTCCGCTGCCGACGGCGGCGGCGAATCACCAGTGGCATAATGCGCGCGCGATGGCCGATGCCGGCGCCGCCGTGTTGCTCGACGAACAGGGACTCGACGCCACACGTTTCGCCGGGATGATCGTCGAACTCGTCGGCGACCCCGCGCGCCGGCGCGCGCTGGCTGCGGCGGCCGCGGACCGGGCGCGACCTGACGCTGCGATCGCCATCGCTCGTGCGGTGGTGGCGCTGGCACATGGCGGAACCGCCGCATGACGCCCGCAATCGGCCGCCGGGACGCCATCGCCAGCCTCGGCGCGTTTGTCGCGGCCGCAATCATGCCCCGGCGTTCGACGACACGACTCTCCGGCATCGGACTGCAACTCTACTCGGTCCGCGACGCGATGAAGGCGGATCCGGAGGGAACCCTCGCCAAGGTGCGCGCGATCGGATACGACGACGTCGAGCTGCTCTGGTCGTTCGGGAATTTCGGGCAAACCGTTTCGCAGGTGCGTGCCACGTTGCAGCGGCTCGGACTGCGCTCGCCGTCAGCCCATATCGCACCCGAAACATTGCTTGCTGATTGGCAGCGCAGTCTCGATGACGCTCGCACCCTCGGCCACCAGTACCTGATCGTGCCGAGCCTGCCGGACGAAACCAACACCTCGCTCGACGCCTGGCGGCGGTGGGCCGATCACTTCAACGCGGCAGGGCGGGCGGCGCGTGCGTCAGGTATCTGGCTCGCTTTTCACAACGAGCCCGAGCACATCCGTCCAATCGGCGGGGTCGTGCCCTATGATCTCTTCATCGAGCGAACCGATCCCGCGCTGGTGCGTCTGCAGCTCGACGTCGGCAATATGCTGCTCGGGGGCGGCGATCCGCTCCGGTATCTCCACGCCCACCGCGACCGGTACTGGTCGTTCCACCTGAAGGACGTCACGGCCGATCGCCGCGGCGACACCGAACTCGGCCACGGCATCTTCGACTTCCGATCGTTTCTCGCCGCGATCCCGGACCTTGCCCGCAAGCCGTGTTATGTGGAGCAGGAAACCGCCGACGATCCGCTGGCCAGCGCCCGGCGCAACTTCGGGTACCTTCGCCGCCTGGAATTCTGACCGCGATTACTCGGCGTTGAGGTGCTTCGCCAGCCAGTCGGCGATGGCGCCCAGCACTGCAGTCGACATCTTGTCGCTGCCGAGGTGGGTGTAGCCGCTCGGAAGCCCACTGGGGTCCGGAATGAAGAGGTGGTCGAGCTCGGGGAAGATGCGCACCGTGACATCAGGGTCGCCACCGGCGCGCATCGCCGCCGCGAGCTGTTCCGCCTGATCCGGCGTGACCTGGTGGTCGGTGGCGCCCTGCAGGATCAGCGCTGGCGCGCGCACCCGCCGCGCGGTCGCCAGCGGGTCATAACTCAGGAAGAATTTCAGCCACCGATTGTGCGCGGCGGCGCTGTCGAGCTCGACGGTCGCAGCCCGGTACGCCGAGTCGCGCCCTGCCGGTGCGATCGCGGAGTCGTGGTCGATTGCCTGGCGTTGTTGGTACCGGATGATCTCTCGCCCGGTCTTCGCTGGACCGGCGAGCAGGACGATCGCGGTGACGCGCGGATCGGCAACCGCCACCATCGGTGCGATCATGCCACCTTCGCTGTGGCCGATCAGCGCCAGACGGTTGCTGTCGATCTCGGGCCTGGTGCGCAGGTACGCCAGTGCCGCTTCGATGTCCTGCGCATAGTCAGCACTGGTGCCGAGCGGTCCCCCCGAAGCGCCCACCATGCGGTCGTCGAGCCTCAACACGGCGATACCCCTGCGGCCGAGTGTGTCGGCGATCTGCCGGAACGGTCGATAATTGCCCGCGAGCGGGATGTATTCGTCGCGGTCCTCCTGACCGCTTCCAGTGATTGTGACCGCGGCCGGGACCGGCTGGATCACCCCCTTGGGCAGCGTCAGCGTACCACCCAGGGTGATCCCTCCGGGTTCCCGCACCGTGACGTCGGTCGCGGTGTACGGGGCCTCCGGCGGCGCCGAATAGTCGACGCGCCCCATGGTGAGCCCCGCGGCGACCGCCGGGCCCACGCGATCGATCGCGAGGCGCTGCGACGGAATGGTGCCACCCAGGATCCGGCCGTCGCGATCGACCCGCAGCCGTTCGACCTGACCGGCAATCGTCAATGTCATCGAATCGCTCCCGATCGGCGCCAGCGCGACGGAGAGTGTGACGCCGCCGCTCAGGGCCCAGCCGGGAATGTCGGCGGGCCCGCCGGCGGCGCGAGCGCGGCGCGTGAACTCCTCGGCAAGCGCAAAGGAGTTGTTCATCACCATGATGGCATCCGGCCGGGTCGCGAATCGCTGGGTCTGTCCGCCGAGGTCGGCAATCATGCTGTCGCGACGGGCCTCGACGTTGGCCCGCTGCAGCGGCGCTGCTCCTGCCGGCGCGCCTGCCGGGTAGACCGTCAGCGCGATCGATGCGATGGTATGATCCGGCCCGATCGCCGCCACGTAATCCTGGCGCGGCTGCCCCTTCACGCTGAGGCTGCCGGTGATCGTGTCGGCGGCACGGGTGAACCGCTCGATCACCAGGGTGTCGCCGCCGATCCGGAGTACGAATGCGCCGGCGTCGGCAACTCGCTGGCCGGCAGCAGGGCGCACCGGGGCGAGGGCACCGAACGCGGCAACGATCGCCCTGACGGCAACGCGGGACTCCACAATCACGCTCGCGGTTGAGGTTCCCAATACTAGCGGGGATGGAGGGCGGCCCCACGACTCCGGGTCAGCGCGGCGGAGCGCCCTGCACCTCGCCAAGGGCCGCTCGCCGCCGTATTTTGCGCCGGTGCCCGCCCTGTTCGATCCCGATGATTCGCGGTCCATCCATTTCGTCGGCATCGGCGGTGCCGGCATGAGCGCGTTGGCGCTCGCCGCACGGCGACGCGGCGCCGTCGTCAGCGGATGCGACCATGATGGCGCCGCGTTCCCCGATCTCAGACTCGCCGGCGCGACGGTGATGCTGGGCCACGACCCATCGCACATTGCCGGCGCGCGAGCTGTCGTCGCGAGCGCCGCGGTGGCGGACGATCATCCGGAACTGGTCGCGGCGCGGGCCGCCGGCATCCCGGTGATCCGCCGCAAGGAGGCACTGGCCGCACTGGTGAACGGCACCACGCTCGTCGCCATTGCCGGCACCCACGGCAAGACCACCACCACGGTGATGACCACCGAGGTGCTGCGTGCCGCCGGGCTGCGACCGTCGGGCCTCGCCGGCGGACGGGTTTCGACATGGGGCGGGAATGCCCAGCTCGACGGCGCCAAGCTGTTCGTCGTCGAAGCGGACGAATACGATCAGGCCTTTCTGACCCTGCAGCCGACGATCGCCGTGATCAACAATGTCGAACCCGACCACCTCGAATGCTACGGTTCGGTCGCCGCGCTTGAAGCGGCATTCGCGGAGTTCGCGGGGCGGGCGCAACGGGCCATCGTCGGCAATGCCGACTCCGGAAGCGACCGCGTGGCGCGGGCGCTGCCGCAAGCGCCGTGGCGCTTCGGAACCGGCAGCGGCGACTTCGTGCTGAGCCCTGGAACGCTCGACGCCGCCGGTTCGTCCGCCGCGGTGCGATGCCCGGACGGCCGGTCCATCGCCATCTCGCTTCTCGTACCGGGGCTGCACAACCTCCGCAACGCCACCGCCGCGCTTGCGGCGGCGTATGCGCTGGATGCGGACGTTGAGGCGGGTGCCGCGGCGCTGGCATCGTTCGCCGGCGTGGGACGGCGCTTCGAACGGCTTGGCGACGCCGGTGGCGTCACCATCGTCGACGAT
>JBOHRZ010000120.1:0-8140 GCA_050732975.1 Gemmatimonadales bacterium | reverse complement strand
CAGCGGCAGGATGTGGGGATGGCTCAGCGCGGCGGTGGTCTTGATCTCCTGGATGAAGCGCTCGGCGCCGAGGACGGCGGCGAGTTCGGGTTTGAGCACTTTGATGGCGACGGGGCGGTCGTGCTTGATGTCGTGAGCGAGATAGACGGTGGCCATGCCGCCGGCGCCGAGTTCACGCTCGATGGTGTAGCGGTCGGCGAGGGAGGTGGACAGCGTCACCGGCCGCCCCGGCTCTCGGCGATCTTGCGGCGGAACTCGGTGATCCAGTTGGGGGAGACCACCAGTTGATAGCTGTTCTGGGCCGGGACCGATGTCAGGAAGCGCTGGCCGTCGCGCGCAGGGCGATAGAAGGCTGACTGGTACTGGTTGCCGATCGCGGGGCTCGGAAAGGTGGCCATGACGGTGTCACGGCCGAGGACCGTCATGACCGGGGATGAGGCGAGCCGTGCCGCGACCAGTGCCGTGCCGTTCAGATAATAGAGGCGTGCGCCGTCGGCCGACCACGTCGGAGCTTCGCCGCCGCCCACCGAAATCTGGATCTTGGCCGATGGATCGGGAAACGACCGGAGATACACCTCATCCTCACCGGATTCATCACTGACGAGCGCGACCCATTTGCCATCGGGTGAGAACTGCGCCGAATGAAAGTCGGCCCGGCCGGCGAGGTAGTCATGCTCGACCGACGGTGAGTCGATGGGGACCGTCTGGAGGGCCCAAACATCGCCCGGAATCACCGTGAGCACGATCGACTTCCCGTTCGGCGCCATCACGGCTCCGCCCGCCGGATAGCGCAACTCGAGGATCTTCTCCGCCGCGACGCCGCCGGCCGCCCGCTGACGCCAGAGTGTGGTGCCACCTTCGCCAGCGGCGAAGTAGATGACATCCCGGCTGTCGGGGCTCCAACTGACGGAGTTGACTGTGGTACTCGTGGTCAACCGCGAGAAGGTTCCCAGTGACAGATCGTCGACCCAGACGTCAGATTGTCCGTTCGCATCCAGCACCACGGCGATGCGGCGTTCGTCCGGCGAGAGCTGGATGGCGTCGAAGGTCGCCACGGTTGTCCCGATCAGTGTCGGTGCCGCATTTCGGCTGATCCAGGCAAGGCGCCCCTTCGAGCCGCCGGTCGAAGTGACCATCGCGCCACCGCGCGAAACGTAGATCTCGGAGTTGCCGTTCAGTCCTTTGATCACGCCGACGGGATCGTGCACCGGAATCGGCGAGCCGCGCACCTTTTTCGCTGCGGCATCCAGAGCGACCGCCATGATCGAGCCGTCCGCGTTGATGTACACGAGATAGCCGTCGAGCACCGCGAGTGCCCGGATCCCCTTGATCCCGAGCGGGGTCACGTGCCCGTCGCCGAGCGACGCGATGCCGATCTGCGACGAGGCGAGGCCACCGTACCAGATCGTGAACACGACAGACTTGCCGTCCGGCGTGCTCAAGGGCCAGATATGGTTCCGTTCGCCATGGGCGGAGTCGACGTGGGTGAGCGCCCCCGGTATTCCACCGGCAGCACTCACGCGCGAGAGTCCGGCAAACGGTCCCCATTCGCCGAGGATGATCTCGTTGTTGACGGTCCAATCGGAGCCGTTCTGCGCACCGGCGTCGGCGATGGTCACCGGTGCGCTGCCGTCGAGCCGGACCTTGTGTTCCTTACCCTCCGTCTCGAAGCCGACCCACTGGCCGTCGGGCGAGAAGTACGGTTGCGATGCGCCCTCCGTGCCGGGGATCGGACGCGCCTCGAGCTGATTGGTGCGCACGAAATAGAGTCGGTTGCTGTTGAGCGCTCCGCTCGCTCCCGGTGGCACGACACTGTACACGACCGTCCCGCCGTCGGGTGAGATCGTCGCCGGCCACGGGAAGTTATCGATTGCCCGGGTGCTGTCGGTGGTGGCCAGGACGAAGGTGATCGGCGGCACGACAGCCGGTGCGGGCCGGTGGCGAAGCAGCACGGCGACGCCGCCGAGTGCCAGCACGCCGATCGCGGCAACGCCGAGGAATACCGGATCACGGAATCGCGCCCTCGCCGGGGCCGCCACCATTGTGTGCGCCACCGTCGCCGATGTGTAGCCCCGATTGCCGAGCGCCGCGGCGAATTCTCCAGCCGTGGCGAACCGATCCGCCGGCAATTTCTCCAGCGCGGTGAACACAGCCTGTTCGACATTCGCGGGAATCGTGTGCCGTTGCGTGGTCATCGGCCGGGGCTGCTCGGTGACGACGCGCGCCACGATCGCCTGCGCCGTGGCACCACTGAACGGCGGCTCGCCGGTGAGCATTTCGTACGCCACGCACCCCAGCGCGTAGACATCCGATGCCGCGGTGATCTCGCGCTCGCCCATCGCCTGTTCGGGCGACATGTACTGCGGGGTGCCGAGCGACATCCCGGTTTCGGTCATCCGGGTGCCGGCACTGCTCGCTGCCAGCGCGATGCCGAAATCGGTCACCAGCGCGCTGCCGTCATGCAGCATGATGTTTTCGGGCTTGATATCGCGATGGATTACGCCGTGGCGATGGGCATAATCAAGCGCGCTCGCCACTTCGGTCGTGATCCGTACCGCATCGGCGATTGGGAGCTGGGTTTCGCGGTTGAGCCGATCCCGCAGCGATTCGCCCTCGACGAACGGCATGACGTAATACGCCGTCCCGTCGACCTCGCCAGAGTCGATCAGGCCGAGAATGTGCGGATGCTGCAGGTTCGCGATGGTCTTGATCTCGCGCACGAACCGATCAGCACCAATCACCGCGGCGAGTTCGGGGCGGACCACCTTGATGGCGACCTTGCGATCGTGCTTGATATCGTGCGCGAGGTAGACCGTCGCCATGCCGCCCTGGCCGAGCTCGCGCTCGATGCGGTAGCGATCGGCGAGGGAAGTGCTGAGGCGTTCGATCGTCATGTTCGATGTCCCTCACGGCGGTGTTGTGGTCGGCGATCGGCCCCGGATATCCCGATGATCACTGGCCTGCCTTGGCGCTCGCCATCAACCGCCGCAACTCGGCGAACCAGTTGGTCACGACCACGACACGGCGCGGCTCGGATCCGGGAGGCAGGCCCACCATCAGGAACTTCGATCCGTCCGGCGTGACGTCATACGTGAATTCGTCCACCCCCCCCACGAAATCACCATGAAAGAGCACCGCCGGTTTGCCGGGCGATCCGGTCGCCGGATCGACGGTCGCCGTCATCATTGTGTCCTGTTCGAAATAGAGGACCTCGCGCCCGCCGCGTGTCCATCGCGGCTCGGCGCCGCCGCCCACCGACACCTGGGTCCTGCTCCGCGACACCTCGGGCCAGGGCGAGAGATAGACCTCACTCCGTCCCGATGCCGTGGACGCATACGCCAACCAGCGCCCATCCGGCGAGACGCGCGGATCGTCGAGGCTCCCCTCGGCCGACGCCATCACGACGTGCGGCTTGCCGGATCCGTCGAGCGGCACCGACCAGATCTGGTGGAATGGAACGAGGTGATAACTCACCAGGAGCTGCTTGCCGTCGGGTGTGAAGCTTCCGGGCTGCTTGTCGAACCCGGAAACCCACAGCGGTTCGGCGGGACTGCTGGCGTCCGTGGCGCGCCAGTACAGGTCGAAGACGGGACGCTCGGAAACGTAGATGACCCGCTTGCCGTCGGCAGTGAAGAGCGGATCGAAATCGGCACCACCGCCGGTCGTGAGCGGTGTCCGGGTACCGCGATCGAGATCGAGCACCCAGATATCCTCGGTCTCGCCGGGCCTCGAAAATGTGACGGCGATACGGCGCCCGTCCGGCCCGATCGACGGGGATTCGTACCGCCCCGCCGCCGCGAGCGGCGTGCTCTCCTTGCCGGTGCGGTCCACCCACACCAGATCCGCCGGAGGCGAGAGACTCGATGCGGTGATGTACGCCAGTGTCCCGTTCCGGGAGACGCCGAACGCCGCCAGGCCCGAAGCTGGTTCCATCGCGACATCCTGCACCACCGCTACTGGCGGCCCGGTGATGCGGAGCGCGCCGATGTCGAACGGGGCGGCGAGGACCGTCTCATTCCGGGCGTAGAGGAGATAGCCGGGCGACACATAATGCCCGTCCACCGCGGCGTTTACGAGCACCGTCCGCTTTCCCGACTTGAGCGACAGCACTTCGAGCGTCGCCTTGCTGATCGGCGAACGGTACGCCGTGAAGAGCACGTGATCGCCGTCGGGCAGGAGTTGGGGCCACCAGTGTCCGAGTTCGTTGTGCGCGGTGTCCGGAACGGTGAGGCGGTGTGGCGTTCCACCCCGCGCCGGAATGCTCCAGAGCCCGCTGGTGTAGTCCGGGGTATAGATCAACTGTCTGTTGGCGGCCCACTCACCGCCGCCCCAGGTGCCTTCAGCAAGGTCAAGCGGCGGACCGCCATCGAGCGGCATCGCGCGCATCGTGGTATCCGAAAGGAAGACCATCCAGCTGCCATCGGGCGCCAGGAACGGAAACCCGGCGATGTGCAGCGGGATCGACATCCATGATGAATCGCCGAGCCGTCGGGAGAGAAGGGCGTCGTGTCCGTCGATCCGGCCCTGGACCGCGAGGCGGCCGCCGTCGCGCGACAGCATCACGTACGGCCGTTCCAGATTCGCGTTCGCCGGTAGATCGATTGTGGCGCGCACGACGTCGCCTTCCGTGCCGTTTGCCTTTGGACGTCGCATCAGCACGACGGCGAGCGCGACGACCGCCGCGCCGAACAGCGCCCACGGAAGAAGACCGCGCAGCCGCCGCGATGGTGCGGCTGGCTGGGTAGATGGAGAGGCCCTGGGCGATGCGGGCTCGGCGCCGGCATTGTGCAGTGCCTCGGCGAACGCCTTCGCGCTCTCGTATCTGTCAGCCGGCAGCTTTTCGAGCGCACGCAGCACCACCGCTTCAAGCGCTGGCGAGACGGTACGACGCTGTGATGTCAGCGATCGCGGCTGCTCGGTCATCACCCGCGCCACGATCGCCTGTGCGGACAGCCCCGTGAACGGCGGCTCGCCGGTGAGCATCTCGTACGTTACGCAGCCCAGCGCGTACACATCAGTTCGCGCGTCGATGGTCCGCTCGCCCATCGCCTGCTCGGGACTCATGTACGTTGGCGTCCCCAGCGACATCCCGGTTTCAGTGAGTCTGGTGCCGCCGTCGGTGCGGCTCGCCGCGAGCGCAATGCCGAAGTCGGCCACCAGTGCCTGGCCGTCGTGCAGCAGGATGTTCTCGGGCTTGATATCCCGATGGATCACTCCGTGGCGGTGCGCGTAGTCGAGCGCGCTGGCAATCTCGGTCGCGATCCGGAGGGCATCGTCGATGGGGAGCTGCCGTTCGCGGGTGAGGCGGTCGCGCAGCGATTCGCCCTCCACGTAGGGCATCACGTAGAAGACGGTACCGTTGACTTCGCCCGAATCGTGCAGCGGCAGGATGTGCGGATGCTGCAGATTGGCGGTGGTCTTGATCTCGCTCAGGAAACGCTCGGCGCCGATGACCGCGGCGAGTTCCGGCCGCAGGATCTTGATTGCTACATGGCGATGATGCCGGAGATCCTCGGCGAGATACACGGTCGCCATCCCGCCGGCGCCGAGTTCTCGCTCGATGCGGTAGCGGTCGGCGAGCCGTGCCCGTAGTGAATCGATACTCATGGGTTCACGTCTCGGAGGAGGCGGGTCGAAGGGCCTGCGCTGAGCGACGCCAAAGGGCGGCGAAGAGGCGCTCCGGAGTCGTCCTCACCGGCCAAGCCTGCGCCCGAGCTCGGTGTCGAAGTGCTCGCCGACCACGAGCTCCGACTCGGCGGGGCGAGCCCGCCGTACCAGGATGAAGTGCTGGTCGTCGGCGGTGACCACGTATGCCCGGTTGTCGCTGGCGGCGCCGATCTGGAAGAGCGGCCGTGGCGGACCAGCATGAAATCCACGAGAGGGATCCACGTCGATGGATACCGCGGTCAGGTCGCCGGACGCGCTCCGATAGAAAAGCTCCCGCCCGCTGCGCGCCCACACCGGCTCGATCCCGCCGTTGGTCGACACTTGCCATTTGCCTTTGCTTTCCCCGCGAAATGGCACCACGTAGACCTCGTCGTGTCCCGACTCGTTCGACGAGTAGAGTAGCCAGCGACTATCCGGTGATACCGACGGGAACTCCAGCAGATAATGACCGCCAACGAGTGGGCGGACCAGGGAGTCCCGTCCTGGCCGCAACGCCACCAGCGCGCTCGTCCCGCCGGGGGTCGCCGTCGCCACCACCAGCTCCACTCCGTCAGGCGCCCAACTGGCATCATAGACGGTACCAGCAAAGGGAACCCGTTCCGCGGCGCCCACCCGGTCCACGCGGGTCAGCCAGAGCTGGCCGGGGCCGGCCTGGTTCGACACCACCGCCAGCGTCCGTCCGTCCGGCGACCAGCCCAAGCCATAATTGTGGGTGCCTGGCATCGGGACCGGGATCATGGGCCCACCGCGCAAATCCTTGATCCAAACCTTGGCGCCAGCACTGGTTAACGTGGTGACCGCCAACCGCTGGCCGTCGGGCGATAGGGCGATGTTGTCGGCGTCATCGGCAACACTGGACTCGAGCGGCTCCCCGACTCCGTGCCGATCAACTCGGAAGATCTCGTGCCCCTGCTCGCGATGGACCCAGGCGATGGCGCCGGCCCGGGAGACTGCGAATTGCGTCGCGGAGCCCATGTATACGTCGATCCCCTGACCGACGGCTACCGGCGTGCCGGTGACCGCGAGCCGCCGTGCGTCGAAGGGGGCGGCCATCAACGTCCCCTCGGCTGAGACGAAGACGAGGTACCCCGACCTGACGTAGCGCGCCATCGTGCCCCGGACAAGCCGGCGCGGCGGCCCACCGGCAACCGGGACCGCGGCGATCTCGCTCGCTTCGGGAATGCCGACGAGCGCGATGGTGAAGAGGAGGCCCGCGTGATCGGGCAGGGCATCGATCCACATATAACCGCCGCCGGATGCGCTATCCGGCGAGAGCACAACCGAGGGCGGGCCGCCGCTCGCCGGCACCTGCTCGATCGCACCGGTCTGATCCACGAAGTAGATGTGCCCATCGTCGCCCCAGGCGAGGCCGCCACCTGCGGATGGCACCCCGCTGGCCACCAGAGTCACCGCCGGACCGCCGTAGAGGGGCACGATCTTGAGGGCGTCCTGGGCCGTAAAGGCCACCGACGAATCGTTCGGCGAGACCACCGGGATCCGAGCCGCTTCGGTGCCAGCGATCGGCTCGACCCGAAGGTCGTCGATCCGGCGCTGCCAGAGCTGGGCCTCGCCGCCGGGCGATGGGCCGACATAGACGATTCGCGATCCATCCGGCGTCCACGCCAGATTCACCCCCGCTCCGGCGATGAGCGGGGCGGAATCCGGCAGGACGACGACGAAGCGCTCCGGATCCGGTGAGTCGCGCTGCAGCGATGCTCGCCCGACTCCGAGGCCGATTACGATTCCGCCCACCAGCGACGCAGCCGCGATCGACCAGGTCCACCGCCGTCCAGCATCGGTCGCCGTCTCGCGCCGGCCGGTCCAAAACGCCGGGTCGAGGAGCGCGTCGGCGAACCCCCGGGCCGTGTCGAACCGATCCGCCGGCAGTTTCTGCAACGCCTGCGCCAGCGCTGCGGCCACATTGGGCGGCACCGACCGGCGCAGTTCGGTGACCGGCCTCACATCCTGCGTCACGATCTTCATGATGATCTGCTGCGCCGTTCCACCAAGGTGTGGTGGCTGGCCGGTCAGCATCTCGTACATCACGCTCGCCAGCGAATAGATATCGCTGCGATTGGTAATCGTCCGTTCCGCCGTCGCCTGTTCCGGACTCATGTAGTGCGGCGTGCCGAGTGACAGGCCGGTCTCCGTCATCCGCCCGCCGGCCGCGGCGCTCACCGCCAGCGCGATCCCGAAGTCCATCACCATCGGCCGGCTGTCGTGGAGCAGGATATTCTCGGGCTTGATGTCGCGATGGATCACGCCGTGGCGGTGCGCGTAGTCGAGCGCGTCGGCGACTTCGGTGGTGATCCGCACCGCGTCGTCGATGGCGAACTGGGTTTCGCGGTCGAGTTTCTCGCGGACCGTTTCGCCCTGGATGTAGGGCATGACGTAGTAGAGCTGGCCGTCGGCGCTGCCCGAATCAAACAGCGGCAGAATGTGCGGATGACTCAACGCGGCGGTTGTCTTGATC
>JBOHRZ010000119.1:0-8150 GCA_050732975.1 Gemmatimonadales bacterium | reverse complement strand
GGTCTTCAACGGCAAGGTCATCGTGCGCCCCGAGGCGCAGCAGACCGACGCCAAGCAGACTAATCGCAACCTGCTGCTTTCCGATGGCGCCAGGGTCAACACCAAGCCGCAACTGGAAATTTTCGCCGACGACGTCAAGTGCACGCATGGCGCCACCGTCGGCCGTCTTGACGAGCTGCAGCGGTACTACCTGCAGACGCGCGGCATCGGTGGCCGCGCCGCGGAATCGCTCCTCATCGCCGCTTTCGTGGCGGAGGTTCTGGTCGAGGTGCGCGAACCGCGCACCCGCGAGGCGCTGCAGGCGCTGGTTCGCGCCGAGATGGATTCGTTGATCGGCTAGACGATGACCACGTCGACTTTTCCCGGTACCGGCCTGCGAACATTCGACGTGGCGCGGACGCGATCGGAATTCCCGATCCTCCGCGGCTTGTCGCGCGGCCGTCCGCTGATCTACCTGGACAGCGCGGCCAGCGCCCAGAAGCCAGCCGCGGTGATTGATGCGATCGCGCGATTCTACCGTTCCGACTACGCCAACATTCACCGCGGTGTGTACGATCTCAGCGAGCGATCCACCCGGGCCTGGGACGATGCCCGAGCGCATGTGGCGCGATTCATCGGTGCCGCCACGGCAGACGAGGTCGTGTTCGTCCGCGGCACCACAGAGGCCATCAACCTGGTGGCGGCGAGCTTCCTGGCGCCGCGGCTGCAGCGCGGCGGCACGGTGCTGGTCACCGAGATGGAGCATCACGGCAACATCGTGCCGTGGCAGCTCGCGGGTGCAAGCACACGGCCGATTCCGATTTTCGACGACGGCGATCTCGATCTCGCCGCCGCGGAACGCCTGCTTGCCGGCGGGCCGGCGCTGCTCGCGGTGACGCACGTGTCGAACGTCCTCGGCACCATCAATCCGATCGCCGAGCTGAGCCGCATGGCGCGGCGCCACGGCGTTCCGGTTCTGGTCGACGGCGCGCAGGCGGCGCCACACCTTCCGGTGGACGTGCGGGCGCTGGGTTGCGACTTCTACTGCTTCTCCGGCCACAAACTTTTCGGTCCGACGGGGATCGGCGTGCTCTGGGCCCGGGAGGAACATCTCCGGGCCATGCCGCCGTATCAGGGTGGCGGCGACATGATTGATGAAGTCACCTTCGCGCGGACGACGTACGCCCCGCCGCCGCGCCGCTTCGAAGCCGGCACGCCCGACATTGCCGGCGCGGTTGGACTCGACGCGGCGATGTCCTGGCTGGGCGAGCAGGATCGCGACGGCATCGCCGGGCACGAGGATGCCCTGCGCGACCACGCCCTGTCGGCGCTGGGCGCCCTCCCGGGCCTGCGGGTGCTGGGCGCGCCGGCGCGGCGGGCGGCCGTCGTGGCGTTCACCGTCGACGGCGTGCACCCGCACGACCTGGCGTCGCTCCTCGATGCCGATGGCATCTGCGTGCGCGCCGGGCATCACTGCACCCAGCCGCTGCACCGGCGCTTCGGATTGCAGGCGACAGCGCGCGCATCGTTTGCGCCGTATAACACTCACGACGACGTCGACGCCCTGGCCGCCGCGATCGCGCGGGCACGAAAGGTCTTCGGCTGATGGCAACCCTCGCGGAACTGTATCAGAGTGTCATCGTCGAGCACGACCGGAGCCCGCGCAACTTCCACGCGCTGGCGCAGCCGTCGCACCGGGCGGAGGGACGCAATCCGTTGTGCGGCGACGAGATCACCATCGAACTGCAGGTCGACGCCGATGGGCGCATCGGCGAGATCGGGTTCCAGGGCCGCGGCTGCGCCATTTCCCGGGCTTCGGCATCGATGATGACCGCCGCGCTGAAGGGCAGGACGGTGCCCGAGGCGAAGGCGCTGTTCGCCGGGTTTCACGCCCTGCTGACCGGCGGTGATCCGCACGTCGACCTGGGCAAGCTCGAAGTCTTCCGCGGCGTCGCGCAGTACCCGATGCGGGTCAAGTGCGCGACGCTAGCCTGGCACACCATGAACGAAGCGCTCGGCGACGAGCGGTAAGGAGCAATTGTGGCATATGCTGAATTGATGATCCGCCCGATGCGACAGGAAGTGACCCGTCTGGGAGTCACCGAACTGCATTCGGTCGAAGACGTCGACACGGCGCTCGGCAGCATGGAGGGCACCGCGCTGGTGTTCGTGAATTCGGTCTGCGGTTGCGCCGCCGGCATGGCGCGGCCCGCGCTGGCCCGTGCGTTGCAGCACGATCCCCGGCCCGCGAGGCTGTATTCGGTCTTTGCCGGGCAGGACATCGACGCGACCGCCCGGGCACGATCGTACTTCGGCGAGTACCAACCGTCATCGCCGTCGGTGGCGCTGCTCAAGGACGGCGAGGTGGTGGCTTTCGTCCACCGCCACCAGATCGAAGGACGTCATCCCGACCAGGTCGCGGCGATGCTGACCGAGGCGTTCGACACCCACTGTCGATGAGCGGCCACGTCTTCCATCCCGGCCACGACGAGCTGCACGGCGTCACCGTGGTCGTCACCGGTGCGAGCGGCCGGACCTACGTGGGGCGCTGGCACGAGCGCGACTCCCGTGGCCTGATCATGCACGATGTCGCGATTCACGATCCCGCGACCGATGAATTGCCAAAGGCGGACTGGCTGGCGCGCCAGCAGCGCTTCGGGGTTGCGGTCGCGGCGAAGTTCATGATCGTTCCCGGGGACGAAGCCGCCGACGTTCGCCGCCTCGACAACGCCGGCTGAAGAGCATCGCGCGTTTCGGCGGCGTGCCGGCGGAGTGAAACCGACCGCCCCTCCCCCGAGTAGGACGCAACGAACCCGAGCACGGAGAGGCCGATGGCCGAACCCGCCGTCCACGTCGACAACGTGACCAAGCGGTTCGCGGGGCATACCGCGGTAGGTAACCTGTCATTTGATGTTCCGGCGGGAGGCATTTTCGGTCTCCTCGGACCCAACGGAGCGGGCAAGTCGACCACGATCCGGATGATGATGGACATCATCGAGCCGGACGAGGGGGCCATCACTCTACTTGGCGCACGGAGTTCCTCTCGCGATCTCTCCGGCCGCGTCGGCTATCTCCCCGAAGAACGCGGTCTGTACAAGGAGATGCGGGTCGCCGAACACCTGGCATTTCTCGCCGAGGTGAAGGGCGTCCGTCGTGGCGACGCGAGAAAGCTCGCCTACATCTGGCTCGAAAAGCTTGGCCTCGGCGACTGGGCGGCGAAGAAGGTCGAGGATCTTTCCAAGGGGATGCAGCAGAAGGTCCAGTTCGCCGGGACGCTGATGCACGACCCTGAATTGATCATCCTCGACGAGCCGTTCTCCGGGCTCGATCCCGTGAATCTCCAGGTGATGAAGGACGTTGTGGTCGAGATCGCGCGACGCGGCAGGACGGTGATTTTCTCGACGCACATCATGGAGCAGGCCGAGCGGATGTGCGAACGGATCGTGATCATCGCGCGCGGCCACAAGGTCGTGGATGGTGCGGTGGCGGACGTGAAGGCAGCGGCGGGATTCCGTCACGTCGCGCTGACGTTCTCCAGCGGAAAGGCCGATGCGTCGTCAGTTCTGGCCGACCGCCGGCTGGTTGCCAGCGTGGACGATTACGGCGGGGCGGCGGAGGTCGAATTGGCAACCGGGGCGAACGCCGACACGTTGTTGCGAGCCCTGGTCGGGGCGGGAGTGGGGTTGCGCCGATTCGAGGTCGTCGAGCCATCGCTGCAATCGATCTTCATTGCCAAGGTCGGTGATGCTGCAAGCGTTCCGGCCACGGAGGCCGCATGAACAAGATCTTTGCGGTCATCCGGCGCGAATTCATCGCCCGGGTGCGAACCAAGGCGTTCATCTTTTCGACCCTGGCGCTGCCGGTCTTCTTCATCCTGATCTCGGTCGTTCCCGCGCTGATGATGCGGGGGTCAAGCCGGACGATGCGGGTCGCGATCGTCGACGCGACGTCGGACAGCATCGGGAGCGCCGTTGCCGCGGCCATGGCGCCGGAGCGCACATCGGCCAGCGCCGACGGCATCGCCCGCTACCAGGTGACCCGCGTGCAGGCGTTGCACCGCGCCGACAGTGTTCGCGATTCGCTGGTGGCGCACACCGGGCTGGCGAGGAGTGTCGATCCATCATCGCTCGACGGCGTGCTGGTGCTGACCGACTCGACGCTCCGCACCGGCAAGGCCGAGTATCTGGGCAGCAACGCCTCGTCGATGGACGCGATGGGCCAGCTCGAGAGCACCCTGTCGCACGTATTGATGTCCCGGCGGCTCGAGGAGTCGGGCGTCGATCCGACGCTGGTCGGACATGCGATGGTCAACGCTGACCTGCAGACTTCGCGCGTCGCCAACGGCAAGGCGACCGGCCAGAGCGGAGGTGCGTCGTTCGTCATCGCGTATTTCATGGGATTCGTGCTCTACATCGGCGTTCTGCTTTATGGACAGCAGACCATGACGTCGGTGATCGAGGAGAAGACTTCGCGCATCATGGAAGTGCTGGCGTCATCGTTGCGCCCGTTCCAGATGCTGATGGGCAAGGTCCTCGGCGTCGGCGCGGTGGGACTGCTGCAGATGACGATCTGGGGCGGCACGGTCTTCGTGATCACCGGTCAGCGCGCGCACATCGCCGCACTGTTCCACGTGAGCGCCGATGCGATGCAGCAGATGCCGATTCCGACCATGCCGCCGGATCTGCTGGTGATCTTCCTGTTGTACTTCGTGCTGGGATTTCTGCTGTTCGGCGCGCTGTATGCTGCGATCGGATCGATGTGCAACAACATCAAGGACGCGCAGCAATATCTGATGCTGGTGTCGATGGTGCTGGTGTTCGGATTCTTCGGCATCTTCGCGCTGATGAAGGATCCCACCGGCGGACTGGGCGTCACACTGTCGCTGATTCCGTTCCTGTCGCAGTTCGCGATGCCGGTGCGCTGGTCGCTCGCCGCGGTGCCACCAATCCAACTGGTGATCTCGCTGGCGTCGTGCCTGGTCGCCCTCGTGCTGGTGACCTGGATCGCCGGGCGCATTTACCGAACGGGTATCCTGATGTACGGCAAGAAGCCCAGTTTTCGCGAGCTGGTTCGCTGGATCGGGGCTAAATAGTATAACTAATTGCTATTCAATGAGTTATATGTTTATATAGCATCAGTTATCGCTTGCTGATCAGCCATTGAGTCAGGTCGATGGTTTCACGTGAAACGGAAGCGCATACGAAAGCCGGGTTCCCGACTAGTTTATGGCAATGGCGCGGACCATTGCTATCGCCAATCAGAAGGGCGGCGTCGGGAAGACCACGACGGCCGTCAATCTTGCCGCGTCCCTTGCGATCGCCGAGCGAAAGATCCTGCTCGTCGACGCCGATCCCCAGGGGAATGCCACCTCAGGAGTCGGAATCGACAAGGCGTCCCTCCGGGCATCACTCTACAATGTGCTCATCGAAGCGATGCCGCCGCAGGAGGCGATCCAGCGCGACTCACTGCTGCCCTTCCTCGATGTTCTTCCCGCGACGCAGGATCTGGTCGGGGCCGAAATTGAGCTGATCGCCATCGGCGAGCGCGAAACAGTCCTCCGCCGGGCACTTGCCGCCATTCAGGACGACTACGAATACATAATCATCGACTGTCCGCCTTCCCTTGGACTGATTACGCTCAATGTTCTCACGGCCGCCAATGCCGTACTGATCCCGATCCAATGTGAATATTACGCCCTCGAAGGAATGTCCCAGCTTCTCAATACCATCCGGCTGGTGCAGCAGAATTTCAACCCCGACTTCCAGATCGATGGCGTGCTGCTGACCATGTTCGACAACAGGCTCAATCTCTCGCGACAGGTCGCCGGAGAGGCCCGGGACTATTTCGGCGCCAAGGTCTTCCGGACCATGATCCCGCGCAACGTTCGGCTCGCCGAGGCGCCGTCGTTCGGCAAACCGATTCTTCTCTACGATGTCCAGTCCCAAGGCGCCAAGAGCTATCTCGCGGTCGCTCAGGAGCTGATGAAGCGCACTCATGGTCTGCTCGGTCCCCGTACCCGAACGAAGAAGGACGCTTGATGAGCGAAACAAAACGCCTGGGGCGGGGCCTCGAAGCACTGCTCGGTCCACTCAGCAAGGAGCAGACGGCTGCAGCGGGAGCGCTGCGCGAAATCCCGGTCGGCGCCATCATGCCGAATCCCTTTCAGCCGCGGCGGACATTCGACGAAACCGCGCTTGCGGAATTGGCATCGTCGATCGAAAGCTCCGGTCTGCTGCAGCCGATCATCGTCCGGTCAGTCGGGTCGCGGTACGAATTGATCGCCGGCGAACGCCGGTGGCGCGCAGTTCAGCGTCTGGGATGGCCCCGGATCCCATCGATCATCCGCGATCTCGATGACAGCACCGCCCTCTCGGCAGCGCTGGTAGAAAACCTGCAGCGGGATGATCTGAGCCCGCTGGATGCGGCCAATGGCTATCAGCGCCTTGTCGTCGAGTTCCGGCTCAGTCCGGCCGAGGTGGCCAGGCTGGTTGGGAAGGACAGGTCAACGGTCGCTAACACCTTGCGGCTATTGAAGTTGTCATCAGATATTCAGGAACTGCTGGCCGTTGGGAAGCTGACCGAAGGCCACGCGCGCGCCCTGCTCGCGGTCACTTCGGCATCCGAGGCGTCGCGCATTGCGCGCCAGATCGTCGAAATGGGGTGGTCGGTTCGCGAGGTTGAGGCAGTTGTCCGGGGCGAGACGCCGGGCAAGGCTCGCGGACGGATGATGCGAAAGCCGGCGAGGCAACATCGCGCCACCACCGACGCCCGCCGGATCGAAGATTCGCTGAGGCGCCGGCTTGGCACCGACGTGCGGCTCACGGCCAAACGCCGCGGCAGGGGATTGCTGACCATCTCCTACTATTCGAACGACGATCTTTCGCGGCTCCTCGAACTCATCCTGGGTGAACCCTTCGCGGGGTGACTCGATGTACAGCGTGAAGCTCGCCGCCGTGGTCGAGTATCTCGACGCGTACCTGCGCATCGCCGAAATCCCGGATCACGAGACGGCTCTCAACGGCCTGCAGGTGGAGAACGGCGGCGTGGTCACCGGATTGGTCGCGGCGGTCGATGCCTCGCAGCGAACCATCGATCGCGTGGTGACCGGGTGTGCGCCGGGGACGATGTTGCTGGTGCATCACGGACTCTTCTGGGACGGGAATCAGCCGGTGCGCGGTCGCCGATACCGGCGGCTCAAGGCGCTGCTCGATCACGACGTCGCGGTGTACGGCGCGCACATTCCGCTCGACGTTCATCCCGAGGTCGGCAACAACGTCGTCCTCGCGCGCGCGTTGGGCATCGTCGACCCGGTCCCGTTCGACCAGTACCGGGGGATCCCGTTCGGCGCGGCGGGTCCACTGATCATGTCGCGCGACACGCTGGTGTCGCGGATGGTGGATCTCCTCGGCGGGAGGGTGCACCTGATTCCGGGGGGGCCTCCCACCACGGCGCGAGTCGGCGTGATCACCGGCGCGGCGGGGAATCGCATCGCCGCGGCGGCCAACGCTCGACTTGACACGTACATCACCGGCGAAGGCGCTCACCATACCACGTTCGACGCGCTGGAACTCGGAATCAACGTGCTCTATGCCGGCCATTACGCGACCGAGACGGTGGGAATCAAGGCGCTGGCGGAGCACCTGTCAGAGCAGTTCGCGCTACCCTGGGAATTCCACGACCACCCGACCGGGATGTAACCCGTGAACCGCGGTCGCATGGTACTGACGATCGCGGCGGCGTGCGTCGGGTGCGGCCGTGCCCGGCGGCTGGCGCCAATTGCGTTGCAGACGATTGTGACGCTCGGCGGCGACGCCGACTCTGTCGGCATGGCGACCGATCCCAGTGTCAGTGCGCGACATCCCGGCGGCTACCGGATCGTGATTCCCGGACCGAGTGGCGCGCCAGCGCGACCGCTGGTATATGGCGACGGCGGCCGTCTGCTCGGCCAGTTGCAGCCGGGAGCAGCGCCGGATCAGCAATCCGATGCGCCGCTCTTCGCGCGGTTCGGACCGGGAGATTCGATCTGGGTATTCGACAGCAACGATCGCGCGCTGGTGTACGACGCCAGCCGGCACTTCGTGCGCGCCCTGTCGCTTCCGGTGAGTCCCTGGGATGCCGTCATCCTCGCGGACGACCGCCTGGTCATTGCGAGTGCCAACGCCGATAAGCCG
>JBOHRZ010000118.1:0-8153 GCA_050732975.1 Gemmatimonadales bacterium | reverse complement strand
CAGCGTGAAGGCTGGAGCAATGCGCGGCGCCGCCTGTGTGGCGGCGCTGCTGCTTTCGGGATGCGTCTCGCGCCACCGGCCGGCGGATAGCGGCCTGGGCTTCGTCGACGTTGAAGGCCGCCCGGTCGCGCTGGCGAACCTTCCGGTGCATCGGATCGTGTCGACCATGCAGTCGGCCACCGAATGGCTGGTGCAACTAGGGGCCGCCCCGATGCTGCTGGCGCGAACCGACTATGATCACGAGCCGGAACTGGCGACGTTGCCGTCGATCGGCGGTGGGCTCGATCCCAGCCCCGAGGCGGTCGCCGCTCTGCGGCCCGACGTTGTGATCGGTTGGCGCAATCGCTCATCGGCCGATCTGGCCCGTGCGCTCCGGCCGTTCCACATCCCGGTGCTGTCGTTCGAGACCACCGATACCGCCGACATGTTCCGCAATCTCGCACGGCTCGGCATCCTGGTCGGCCGGAGCGGTCGGGCCGATTCGCTGGCGGCACAGTTGCGGCACGACCTGGCCGGGGTTCGAGACGCCGGCTGCCCCGGCGGCGTCGATCCGGCCAACACCGCACTCGTCATTCTGTGGATCGATCCGCCGATGACGGTCGGAGCCGGCACGTGGCTCGACACGGTGTTGTCGGCCGCCTGTCTCCGGAATGTCTTTGGCGACGTCGCGGCGCCGTGGCCGACGGTATCGATGGAGGCGATCCTGGCGCGGCAACCGCGCTGGATCGTGACGTCGCGGACGACGGGTACCGGGCAGGACCAGCTCGACGTGCTCCGCGGCAAGCCCGGATGGCGGGATCTCGCAGCGGTACGTGCTGGTCGCGTGCTGGAGATTCCTGCCGACCTGCTGGCGCGGGCCGGCCCGAGCATCGCCCGGGCGGCACTTGCGCTCGATTCGACGCGTCGCGCGGTGGATTCGGCCGGCCGCTGAACGGCTGACAACCCCCGGCTGCGATCATTATCTTGCCGGACGCTGGAGCGATGGCCGAGTGGCTGAAGGCGGCGGTTTGCTAAACCGTTTTAGGGGGGAAACTTCCTAACGAGGGTTCGAATCCCTCTCGCTCCGTTCGATTCGTGCCGAACTCCAGACCCCGCGTCCGCTTCGCGCCCTCGCCCACCGGCTACCTCCATGTCGGCGGGGCCCGGACCGCCCTCTTCAACTGGCTGTACGCCCGCCACGAGGGCGGTGTGTTCGTGCTGCGCATCGAGGACACCGACAAGGCGCGCAGCACCGACGAGCACACCCAGGTGATTCTCGACGGGCTCTCGTGGCTCGGCGTCACCTGGGACGAAGGACCCTTCTTCCAGGGGCAGTACGCCGATCGCCACCGGACAGATGTCGATCGGCTGCTTGCGAATGGCAACGCGTACAAGGATTACCTCACCGCCGCCGAACTCGACACCGAACGCGGCAAGGCGGCGAAGCTCGGCGTGCCGTTCCGCTTCGAGCGCGCCCGTCACGAGCTGCCGCCCGATGAGCAGCGGCGCCGGGCCGAAGCGGGCCTGCCGTACACAGTGCGTTTCGCCATGCGCGACGAGGCCATCATCTGGCGCGACACCGTCCACGGCGAGATCACCTGGCAGGGCCGCGACCTCGACGACTTCATCGTGCTGCGGTCGGACGGTTCCGCGATCTACAACATGGCTGTGGTATCCGATGATATAGCAATGGAGATCAGCCACGTGATCCGCGGCGATGACCATCTCTCCAACACACCCAAACAGATCGCTCTGTACCGGGCCCTGGGCCGCGAGCCGCCGGTCTTCGCCCACGTGCCGATGATTCTCGGCGCCGACGGCAAGAAGCTGTCAAAGCGCCACGGTGCCACCGCGGTGGGCGACTATCGCAACCTCGGCATCCTGCCCGCCGCGATGCGCAACTTCCTCGCCCTGCTCGGCTGGTCGCCGGGCGGCAACGAGGAGATCGTGCCGGAGGCCGAGTTGATCGTGCGCTTCTCCCTGGAGCACATCCAGAAGAAGCCGGCGGTGTTCGACACCGCAAAACTGGAGTGGATGAACGGCCAGTACCTGTCGCAGCTTCCGGCCGCCGAACTGCGCCAGCCGGTGCAGGCACAACTCGACCGCTTCGGCATCCAGGCCCCCGCCGACCTCGATCCGCTGATCGACGCCGTCAAGACGCGTTCCCGCACGATCGTGCAGGTGGCCGAGCAGATCGCGGTGCGCATCGATGCGGGGCGGATCGCCATGGACGACAAGGCGAGGGGATTCGTCGCCAAACTCGGCCAGCGGTACACGGCCAACCTGGCGGCGGCCGCCACCGAACTCGAAGCGCTACCTGATTGGTCGGCAGCGGCAACCGAGTCGTGCCTGCGCGCGGTCGCGGAGCAAACCGGACAGAAGGTCGGGGATGTGATGCAGCCGATCCGGATCGCGATCACGGGAAGCACCGTGTCGGAACCGGTGCCGCTGTTGCTCGAAGTGGTCGGACGTGAGGAGAGCCTGGCGCGGATGCGCGCCTCGGCAGCCAAGCAAAAGGTTTGACGGCGCGCGACGACTCAGGGCGCGGCGCGACGCGTCACGCGAACGCCCCGGCACGAAAACGCCAGCACCGGTCGAGAAACTCATCGAGCCACCCGCGGGCGATGAACGCGTCGACCGCAGCCGCCGTCGCCGCCGCGTCCGCGCCCCACAGCGCCGCCCGTTGCGGCGCCGCCTCGAACGCGGCCTGAATGACGGCCCGGTCCTGGTCCGACCAGACCGTCGGCAGTTCGTCGCCGAAGCGGCCCGCGACCGCGTTCACGCCTGGTCCGCCCACGCTGATCGTGGGCGTATCGTGGAGCATCGGCGTGTCGAGCCAGGCCAGGTCGCTCACGATCACGGCCCGCCGGTAGGGATGGCCGGCGCCACGGCCATCGACCGCTTCCTTGAGCGCGAAGGCGGAGTACCGGTCGCCGGCGGTCATGCCGATTCCGGCAGAAATCACCACAACCACGGTTTCAGCGTTATCGATCAGCTTCACGGGTGATGACTCGTATCGGGTGGTATGCGCTGGTTCTTCTCGAATTCCCGGCGGTATTCGGTCTGCTCGCGGAGCGCCTTGAGCGCGTCCTTGAATTCATCGTAGGTCTCCGCCCGGCGCGCGGCCTCGTAGAGATCGGCACGCATCTGCTGCAGCTTGGCATTGTACTCCGCTTCGGTCGGATTCGCCTGCATCCTGATCGGGAGCAGCGCCAGGAGTGCCGTCGGGACCTTGAGCGGCCCGAGGTAGATCCAGCGCTGATCGATGCCGACGGTCTTGCCGGCGATCTTCGTGGTCCAACTCGGCAGCGCCTCCGGGTTCGCTTGATGCTCCGCCGCCATCTCGTCGAGGTACGTCTGCACCATTGCGGTGACGGCGCTGTCGGCGAGCTCGGCATCGGTCTTTCCGGTCAGCCGGCGCGCAATCTGACGGGGCGCCTCGGGGAGAGGCTCGACCCAGAGACGGCCGTCGCCGTAGTGCGGCCGAAGGTCGGCGGCTCCGTGTGGCGGCGTGTCGACCGCCACGCGCGGCACCAGCACAGCCACGGCGTCGGACTCTGGTTCGACTTGCGAAGGCGGCGCGATACTCGCCGGGCGCGACGCTGCCCGCGGCCGTCGAAGCGGGGCGCCGAGCACCATGGCGCGCGGCGAATCGGAGATCGCAGCCGCTTCGGGCCGGGCCAGGGCCGGTGTGCCACGCGCCGTCATGAGCAGCAGCACCACCGCAATGTGCAACGCGACAGCGAGCGCCCAGATCCACCACGGCACGCGGCGGCGCCCCGGCAGGCGGAACTCGCGTTCACCGGGCGGCGACATCGACGGCTCCGGCGAAGGACGCCAGCGTCCGCCCCAGGCGGGCAGCGGCCTCACGCAATCGCACCGCGGGCACGGTCAGCGCAATCCGGAAGAAACCCTCGCCCCCGGGTCCGAATCCGCTGCCCGGCATCGTGACGATGCCTTCGTCCTCCACCGCCCGCTCGGCGAAGTCCGCGGAGGCAATTCCCGGCGGCAACGGAATCCAGAGATACATCGCGGCCCGCGGCACCGTCACGGCGAACCCGGCATCGGTCAGCGCCGCGGCCGCTACGTCACGCCGCGCCGTGAGTTCCGCCACGATCGGATGGTTCAGCTCCTCGGCATGATCGAGCGTCCAGGCGCACGCCTGCTGCACCGCCAGGAACGGACCGGTGTCGATGTAGCTCTTGACCTTGGTGAGCGCGGCGATGAGATCTTCGCGTCCCACGGCGAATCCGATCCGCCATCCCGTCATCTGATACGACTTCGACATCGAGAAGAACTCCACCGCGATGTCCCGGGCGCCAGCGATCTCGAAGATGCTCGGCGCCACGTAACCGTCGAAGGTGATGTCGCAGTAGGCGTTGTCGTAGGCCAGTACGATGTCGTACTTACGGCATGCCGCCACCAGGCGCTCGAGGTAGTCCCGCGGTGCGATCGCCCCGGTCGGATTGTTGGGATAGTTCACGTACACGATCCCGGCGCGCCGCAGCGTCGTCACCGGAAGCCGGTCGAGCTCGACCAGGAAATCGAGCGCCGGTTCCAGCGGCACGATGGCCGGTTCGCACCCCGAAAGCACCGCGCCACCGATGTAGGCCTGATACCCGGGCTCGGGTACGATCGCGACGTCGCCCGGATTGCACACTGCCAGCGGCAGGTGCGACAGTCCTTCCTTTGAGCCGATCAGCGGCAGCAATTCGCCGGAGGCGTCGAATCGCTGGCCGAACCGGCGCTCGATCCATCGCGCCGCGGCGTCACGGAAGGCCGGAAGCCCGTGCTGGAACCCGTACTTGTGGAGCGCTGCCGTTCCCAGGGCGTCACGCAGAGCATCGACGGCTTCCGCCGGCGGCGGGCCATCCATGTCACCAGCGCCCAGGTCGATGACGTCGACGCCGGCGGCGGCGAGGCGGCGCTTGATCGCGGGGATCCTGGCGAACGGATAGCCGGGGAGATGGCCGACACGGTCGGCGATCCGGCTCACGGCGTGTCTCCGGCCACGGAATTCCGGAGTACCCCGATGCCCTCGATTTCGACCTCGACGATATCGCCGGGGTGCATGGGACCGACGCCTTCGGGTGTGCCGGTGAGGATCAGGTCGCCTTCTTCCAGCGTCATGATGTGACTGATGTACTCGATCAGGTACGGCACACCGAATAACATATCGCTGGTACGGCCGCGCTGGCGTTCGACGCCGTTGAGCCGGCCGACCACCTCGAGCATTCGCCAGTTGAGCCCCTCGGCCACCAGCGGCCCGACGGCACAGAAGGTGTCGAAGCCCTTGGCTCGGGCCCATTGCCCGTCGGTCTTCTGGAGATCCCGGCAGGTCACGTCGTTGGCGCAGACGAGCCCACGCACGTGGGTCATCGCCTCGGCTTCCGACACCTTGCACGCCCGCTTGCCGATCACGACGCCCAGTTCGGACTCGTACTCGACCTGGTGCGAGACCGACGGCATCACGATCGTGTCGCCGTTGCCGATCAGCGACGACGGCGGCTTGAAGAAGAGCAGCGGTTCCTTGGGCGGCGCGTTGCCGAGCTCGCGGGCGTGCGCGACGTAGTTGCGCCCGACGCAGACGATCTTGCTCGGTTGTACCACGGTCATATCGCCGCTCCGATGCCATGCCGCGCGAAGAAATCTTCGCACTTGGTGCGCACGTGCGCCCATGGGCCGATCACGCGCTCGGCCGGCGGAAGACCTTCGAGCAGGATGCCGCCATAGCTCCGGGTCAGCACCCGCCGGTCGAGCAGCACCACCACGCCGACGTCCGTCGCACCGCGAATCAGCCGCCCGAAGCCCTGTTTCAGCTTGAGCGCCGCATGCGGCAGCAGATAACCGAAGAAGCCGTCTTCACCCTGCTCCGTCAGCCGTTCGAGCCGCGCCGCGGTCAGGGGTTCCGACGGCACCTTGAAAGGTAGCTTCGCCAGCACCAGGGCACGCAGCGCGCGGCCCGGCACGTCGACGCCTTCCCAGAACGAATCGGTGCCGAGAAGAATGCCGTTGCCGGCCTCGCGGAAACGGCGGATCAGGTGATCGCGCTGCCCTTCGCCCTGCACCATGATCGGGAAGCGATGACCCAGTTCCCCGCGGACTGCCGCCGCCACGCGGCGCAGTGCGGCATGGGAGGTGAACAGCACGAAGATGCCGCCGTCGCTCGCCCAGGCGAGATCCCGCACCACGGCGGCGACAGCCGCGTCGTGCGCGGCGGCGTCGTCTCGGGGATCCGGCGTGTCTTCGGGAACGCCGAGCAGGCAATGCTCCTGATACGGGAACGGCGACGGGAAAATCTCCTGCACGGTGACCGGGGAGTCGTCTCCTGCAAGACCGATGCGGGACGCGAGAAAGGCGAACTCGCCGCCGGCCGCCAGCGTCGCGCTGGTGAGCGCCACTGTCTCGAGCCGGTCGAACAGCAAGTCGCGGAGTAGCGGCGCGAGATCCAGCGGCACAGCGGAGAGCTGCACGCCCGGGACCCGGGAACCGGTGCGCTCCAGCCAACGGACCTCGGGCGGACGCCCGGCAGCGGGACGCAGCGCGGCGTTGAGACCATCGATGACTGACTCCATCCTGCGCACCACGCCGCGGCACTCACTGAGCAACTGCTGGCGGCGCTCGGTGAGTTCGCCCTGTGCCAGCCGTTCGGCGATGGTGTCGATCAGGTCGGCGATGGTCCGGAACCCGGCCAGCGCGTGGTCGAGATCGCGCTCCAGGCCATCGTCCCAGATCGGGTGGCGCGCGAAGTCGTCATCGAGCCGCAACTGAGGCGACGGCGTCGCGAGGGTCAGATCGAGCAGGCGGACGAAGAGCGCATCGGCCGCGATGCGCCCCTGCACCAGCGCCGGCAGGATTCGCTGGTGCAGCAGGTCGAGCGAAGCGCGATCGAGCATCGTGTCGCTCCGGGCGAGATCCGCCTGCAGCGCCGGCAGCAGTCCCTTTCCCTTGCGCTCCAGACGGTTGAGCAGCCGCTGCACCGCGCGGCTGGAGACCTGGGCCCCGAGATGATTCGCCGCAACGTCTTCGAGATGGTGCGCTTCGTCGAGGACCAGCCGCTGATACGGCGGCAGCACCGCCGCCTCCTGCCAGTTGTCCGACGCCTGGCGAACGGCGAGGTCGGCCGCGAGCAGGTGATGGTTGACCACCACGATGTCAGCCTGCGCCGCGCGCCGCCGCGCCTGGAAGACAAAACAGCGGTCGAAGTGGCGGCACTGCAGCCGCTGGCACAAGTCGGCTTCGGCGGCGACTTCGTCCCACACCTCGGGCGATGGCGGCGCCGGCAGGTCGGCGAGCGTGCCATCACGGGTATGCGCCGCCCATGCCGAGAGATCGACCAGCTCGGCCGCCTTGTCGGGCTCCAGCAGCGAGCCGTGATGGCTCGACGCCGTGTCCAGCCGCATCCGACAGAGATAGTTGCGCCATCCCTTGAGCAGCGCGAAGGTCGGCTGGTAGTCGTCGTCGCCGAGGGCCCGCTGCAGCAGCGGCAGGTCCTTCCCCACCAGCTGTTCTTGCAGGTTGATGGTGTTGGTAGACACCACGGTTCGCTCGCGATTGGCCCGCGCCCATGCCAGCGCCGGCACCAGGTATCCGAACGATTTGCCGACGCCGGTCCCGGCTTCGAGGAGCAGCACGCCGCCATCGTTGTAGGCGTCGACCAGATGCGCGGCCAGGTCGCGCTGACTCTGGCGATCTTCGTAGCTGCCCAGTTCGGCGGCGATCGGTCCGTTTTCGCCCAGCAGCGCCACGACGTCGAAGGGATCGAGCCGCTCAACCGGCGTCGGAACCGGCACCTCCACCACGACATACAGTCGCTCGGCGGTGTTGTCGACGATCCCGAACCCGACGCCATCGTCGTGCACGCGCGCAGCGACAGAAAGATCGGCCATCGACGGATCGAGGCGCCCGGTCGGATGATTGTGCAGCAGCATCTCGCCGCGACGAGCCACACCGGGCAATGCCAGCACACAATCGACGGTGCCGCGCGCCACCACCCGCACGGCGACCAGCACGCCATCGCCGTCGAGGGTCGCGACGAAGGACACCTCGTTGCCTCCGGCCGCCTCGATCGCCGCGCTGACATCGCGGCGGACGGCGACCGAAAGGCGTTCGCCGCCGGTCACGTCTTGAGTTCCTTCTTCCTGGCCGCCGGAAAGAGCACGTTGTTGAGGATC
>JBOHRZ010000117.1:0-8186 GCA_050732975.1 Gemmatimonadales bacterium | reverse complement strand
CAACTGCACAGCGGAGGCGAATTGCCGCATCGCGATCACCACTCCAACGATCAGCATCAGCGGGATTCCGACCAGATGGACGATCGGGATGGGAATCAGCATGGCCGCGACCAGAATCGCCCCACCCATGGCGAGTGCGGCGCGTCGAACGCGATCGACTGGCGTGAATTGCTGGAGGATGCCGGGGACGGTCTGCGCCGAGCCGTCGTGTGCCTTGAGGATGACGCTAACCGGTTGTTCCTGCAACGCGCCCTGCCCCGATCGATGAGTCCGGTGCGAATACTAATGGCGTCAGAACCCGGTACCGGCCAGGGCGACGTCGAGCCGGGTGACGGAAGCCGGGGGGAAGACGTACACACCACGCCATCCGTCCATGGCGACCTCTGCGCTGCGCGGCGCTATCAGGCCCGGCTGATCGAAGGTATTGACGTCGTGCAGGTGCGGCGACGACAGGGTGGTGGCGTTGATTGATCGAATCGGCGCGCCGCGCACGACGATCTCGGTCTCGCGAGCCTGATCGGTCGAGGGGTTGGTGACCGTGAGTGTCAACCGATCATCTCGCAGCGAAGCCGAACCATTGAGGCCCCAGAAGTCACCACGGCCGCCATTCCGGTCCGGCCATCCCAGGCGAGGCGCCTCGACGACCGTACGTACCGACGCGGCGCCCTGGTGCGGCTGGTACATCCCGAAGACGTGATACGCCGGCGTGGTGACGAAGCGATCCTCATGGGCGAAGAACAGCGAGTGAATGCAGTTGATCATCTGGGCGACGTTGGCCATGCCGATCTTGTCGGCGTGGCGATGAAAGACGTCGAGCGTCAATGCCGTGACAAGGGCGTCGCGGATCGTAGACTGCGATTCGAACAGGTGGCTCGGGTCGGCGATCGGAGCGCTGCTGTGCCACGCGCCCCACTCGTCGACCACCAGCCGAATGCGGTGCCGCGGGTCCGCAAGCCGCATGGTATCCCAGATCGATGCGACGATGGCATCCATCCGATCGGCACTGACCAGCAGGTCGTACCAGCCGCGTTCGTCGAACGCGACGGCGTCGGCACCGGCGTCCGGAGCGCTGGAGTAGTGGTGGAGCGACAGACCCCATACCCGATCGAGCGCGCCGCGCCCGGTGAAGGCGGCGAGCAGACGGCGCGTCCACTCGGCGTCTCCGCCGTTCGGTCCGGCGGCGATCAGGGCGAGATCGACGCCGGACGCCGGAATCGACCATGTCGTGAAGCGGCGGTACTCCTCGGCGTATTCCTCCGGCGTGAAGTTGCCGCCGCAGCCCCAGGGCTCGTTGCCGACGCCCCAGTAGCGGACCTGGTACGGATCCGGATCGCCCGCTGCGGCGCGCACTTTCGACCAGGTCGTCGAACCCGCCGGTGCGTTGCAGTAGTCGAGCCACTGATCGAACACCGCCGCCGGCAGCGTCCGCACGTTTGCGGCGAGATACGGGGCTGCGCCGATCAGCCGGCAGAAGTGCAGGAATTCCGAGGTACCGAACGTGTTCGGCTCGAACTTCGCCGGGCCGCCGGCGACCTGCTTCAATCCCGGATCGTCGGCCCAGAAGGAGGTGCGGACCGGGCGCCGGTCGCGGGGGCCGACACCGTCGCGCCAGTCGTACGAGTCGGCGAAACACCCGCCCGGCCACCGGACGACGGCGGGACGAATGACGCGGAGCGCATCGACCAGCGCCTTGCGTACACCACCGACGTTGGGGATCCGCGAGGACTCGCCGACCCAGACGCCGTCATAGATCACGCCGCCAAGATGCTCGATGAAATGACCGTACACCTCGGGCGCGATGGTGCCGATCGATTCGCTGGTGAGGATGTCGATGCGCGAATCGGCCCGGCGCGACCGGAACGCCGCGGCGTGCCGCACCGGCATCTCGAACGCCGGCAGCACCGCCGCCGCGCCGGCGGCGACAGTGGAACGGACAAATTCGCGGCGTGAACTCGACACGACGGCCGCCGGTCAGCGACCGTAGAGCGCGGTGAACGTCGCCTTGTCGATCGTGTGCGCGTGGATGTTGAAACCGACGTTCGCCGCGGTCGCGCCGGAGGGGACTTCAATCTTGTCGACATTCAACGCGTACACCGTGATGATGTAGTGATGCGGCTTGTCCCCGGCCGGCGGACAAGGTCCGCCATAGGCCGCGGTTCCGAAATCGGTCTTCCCCTGAGTACTGCCTGCGGGCAACAGCTTCTTCGCCGGGTCGCCGGCTCCGGTCGGAAGCGAGCTGACCGTTCTGGGGATGTTGAACACGACCCAGTGCCACCAGCCGCTGCCGGTGGGCGCATCCGGGTCGTAGATCGTGACCGCGAAACTCCGCGTGGCCGCCGGCGCTCCGCGCCAGACGAGAGCGGGTGACACGTTGCCACCAGTGCATCCCATTCCGTTGTAGACCTGCGCCGACGCGAAGCGCGCTCCCGGATGCACGTCCGGGCTACTGAGCGAGAACGCAACTTGCGCGCGCACGGGGGGTGTGGCGCCGACGCACAGCAGGACCGCGCCGACGAAGGTGCCTTTTGCAAGACGGGACCAGGTTGCCACTGCCATCTCCAGCGCTCCGGGGCGAGACGCCTTAATACCGTGCAGAGGGTGCCAGAACGCAATACCACCCGGGAGCCGGGCGAGGCAGCTCCAGCCGGGGGCCGGCGGAGGGGCAACCGTCCCAGTATGGCACGGTTCTTCCAACCCCGCCGTGATCGGATCGTCATCGGTGCCGGCCTGGTGTCCCGGGTCCGGCGCACCGATGGCACAATGGGAAGGCAGTTGAGGATGCGCAACCGGTTCCTGCGCCGGATGTCCATCGAGGTGAAGCTGCCGGTGCTGGTCAGCGCGTTGCTCGTCGCCGTGGTCGGCGCGGTCACGTGGGCCGGCTACCTCGAGGTGCGTCGTTCCTCCGACCAGGCCGCGCGCGACCGCCTTACCAACGTCGCCGGCGAGCTGGTCACCCAGCTCAGCACCCAGAGCCGCACCCTGGCCCGTGCGCTCCAGCATGTCGGCGAGGATTCCGCGCTGGTGCGTCTGGTCCGTTCCGGCATCGCCGCCGATCGCGCGGCCGCCGCGAACGTGGTGCGCGCGGCGCATCTTCGCGACACCAGCGTGATCCGTGTCGAAGTCTTCGATCGCCAGGGGACCCGCTTCGTCCTCGACACTTCAGCGGCGACGCCGCAGCTCCCGGCGGGAATCACCGACGACGCCGCGTTCGCCGCGAGCATCGCGGATTCGACGGGGCTCGGGCGCCTCGAGGCGGTGGGCGACACGATCGTGTATCCCGCCGCGGCCGCCGTGACGTCCAACGGCGCGGTACTCGGCTACTTGATCGAATGGCGCCGGCTATCGCGCGACTCGGCGGCCAAGCGCCGCACCTCATCCCTGATCGGCTCCGACGCCGCCTTGTACATCGGCAGCGCAGACGGCGTCTGGACCGACCAACTGTCACGGGTCGATCCACCCGGTACCGATCTGAAAAACATCGACGGGCCGAGGCGGTACGTCCGCGCCGGCCACGGCCGGCGGCTGGCCTCCATCTCGAACGTCGCAGGCACGCCGTGGATGGTGGCGGTCGAGTTTCCGGATTCGACGGTGCTGGCGCCGGCGCGACGCTTTCTCGGGCACGCGGCGCTGATTGCGGCGCTGGTTTCGCTCATCGCGCTCACCACGGTGTGGTTCTTTTCGCACCGGCTCACGGCTCCGCTCACACGCCTCAGGGTCGCGGCAGACGCCATGGCAACTGGCGAGCACCTGATCCGGGTCAACGAACGGCGCGGCGACGAATTCGGCCGCCTCGCCGCAGCCTTCAATGCAATGGCGGAGCGAGTCGATCAGGAAGCGACGGCCCGCAACCTGTCGGAAGAGCAATGGCGGTTGCTCTTCGAGCGGAGTCCGCACGCGATGATGGTCTACTCGCCCGATACGCTCAAATTCCTGGCGGTCAACGAGGCCATGGCGCGGCAGTACGGGTGGACGATCGATGAACTCCTCGACCGGACCATCGAGGACATCATCCTCCCGGACGATCACGACAAGATCGGCGGCTGGATCGAGGACGCCAAGCGCAGCGACGGTGCGGCGCGCGCCTACCGGCACCGCCGCAAGGACGGCACCGTCATCGACGTCGAGATCAACGGGCACAATACCACGTTCGGCGGCCGCCCCGCCCGCATGGTGGTCGCCCAGGATGTCAGCTCGCGCAAAGCGCTGGAGGGCCAACTGCGGCAGGCGCAGAAGATGGAAGCGATCGGCCGGCTGGCCGGCGGCGTGGCGCACGACTTCAATAACATCCTGCTGGTGATTTCGGCCTACGCCGAGATGATGCAGACCAATCTCCCGCCGGACGATCCCCAGCGCCGGGATTGCGGCGAGATGATCGATGCCGTGTCGAGGGGGCGGAGTCTCACCCGGCAGTTGCTCGCGTTTTCCCGGCAGCAGGTCTTGCAGCCGGTGGTGCTCGATCCGAACGCCGCCATCACCGGCGTGCAGAAGATGCTCGGACGCGTGATCGGCGAAGACATCGAGATCCTGATGAGGCTGGACCCGAACGTGGGGCGGATCCGGGTCGACCCGGGCCAGCTCGAGCAGGTGATCCTCAACCTCGCGGTAAACGCCCGCGACGCCATGCCCAAGGGAGGGCGCCTCACGCTGACGACGGCCAACAAGGAAATCGATGAGTCGAACGCCGCACTGCACTCGTTGTCGCAGGCGGGGGAGTTCGTGTTCATCTCGGTCAGTGACACCGGCACGGGGATGACGCCCGAAATCCGCGCCAGGATCTTCGATCCCTTCTTCACCACGAAGGAACCCGGGCGCGGCACCGGCCTGGGGCTCGCCACGGTGTACGGGATCGTCACCCAGAGTGGCGGCAGCGTCACCGTCTACAGCGATCCGGGGCGGGGCACCACCTTCCGCATCTACCTCCCGATGGTCGACGACGAAGCCGTGGTCCAGCGGCCGGCCGAGCCGTCCCGACCCGGCGGCACCGAAACCGTCCTGCTGGTCGAGGACGAGGTTTCGGTCCGGGCCGCGGCCGCGGCAATGCTCAAGCGGCTTGGCTACAATGTCCTCGTCGCCGATACGCCCGAGCACGCGCTGCAGATCGCCGCCGACGCGGGCGACGGACTGCACCTGGTGATCACCGACGAGGTGATGCCCAAGATGAATGGCCGGACCCTGATCGCGCGGTTGCGCGCGGAGCGCCCCGAACTCGATGCGTTGTTGATGTCCGGCTACACCGGCGACATGATGGCGGATAACGGCGTGCTCGACCCGTCCGTTTCGTATCTGGAAAAGCCCTTCTCGGTCTCGGATCTGGCCAACAAGGTGCGTGAAGCGCTGGCGGGATCGGTCAGCGGATCAGCTCTCGGCTAGCGGCTACCGCGCGGCGTCACGCGCCAGGCGGATGCCGGAAAACTGCCAGCGCGCATCCGGCGGGAAGAAGTTGCGGTAGGTGGCGCGGATGTGCGACTTCGGCGTGGCGCAGGATCCGCCGCGCAGCACCAGCTGATTGCACATGAACTTGGCGTTGTACTCGCCGAGCGCCCCGGCCGCCGGTCGGTAGCGCGGATACGGCGAATAGGCGCTTTGCGTCCACTCCCAGACGTCGCCGAAGAGTTGCGCCGGGTGTCCGCTCGCGTCGGCAACTGCCGGCGCGGGATGGAACCGCCCGCTCTCCAGAAAATTGCCCTCGAGCGGTTGCGGCGCCGCGATCGCTTCCCATTCGGTCTCGGTGGGCAGTCGATACCCCGCCCAGCGGGCGTACGCGTCGGCCTCGTAGTAACTGACGTGAGTCACCGGCTCGGCGTCGGCGACGCTCCGCAGGCCGGAGAGCGTCATGTGCTGCCAGTCGCCGCCGTGTTCCTCCCAGTACAGCGGCGCGGCCCATTCCCGCTCGCGCACGGTATTCCAGCCATCGGCGAGCCAGAGTTCCGGCCGCCGATAACCGCCGTCGGCCATGAATTCACGGAATTCGCCCACCGACACGGCTCGCGATGCGAGTTCGAACCGGTCGACGAAGACACGATGACGCGGCGACTCGTTGTCGAAAGCAAAGCCGTTGCCCGCAAACCCGACCTCGATCACGCCTTCCGGTCCGGGCATCCAGGACAGATCCGGCGCCCAACCGCTTGGCGCTGCGGCCGCCGCCGCCGGACGGTACACCGGATGGAGTGGATTGCATGAGAGCATATACTTGAGGTCGGTGACGATCAGCTCCTGGTGCTGCTGCTCGTGGTTCAATCCGAGCACGACGACACCGGCGTCGTAGCGGCCGTCATCGCCCAGCAGATCGAGCATCGCGGCGTCGACATGCTTCCGGTACCGGCGAACATCATCGACACTGGGCCGGGTCAGCACGCCGCGCCGCGGCCGCGACCATTGCGGGCCGACGGCGTTGTAGTACGAGTTGAAGAGGTATTCGAAATCGGGATGAAACGGCCGATAGCCGGCGACCGACGGCTTGAGAACAAAGGTCTCGAAGAACCAGGTCGTGTGCGCCAGGTGCCAGCGCGTCGGGCTGGTGTCGGGCATCGCCTGCACCACGTAGTCTTCGGTTGCCAGCGGTTCGCAGATCCAGGCGGTGGTGGCGCGCACCGCGCGATAGGCATCGCCGAGTGCGGATGCCGTCTTCACGCCGGCGGGCATCGTGGTGGTCATGGGATCTCCCTGATTCGATCTCGAGGATTCATGGGCCGCTATCCCGCTGCAACAGCAATTCCGCGAACCAGCCCTGCGGGTCGGCAAAACACCGGCGAAGCGTCAATCCGAAACACTGCAGGTACGCTTCGAGGTTCCCGATGACGTACTTGCGGCTGATCTCCGTCATGATCCGTTCGCCCACGCCGATCGCGACGGACCGCCCCAGCGGCGCGAGGCGAATGGACTGCGCCGTCGTGAAGCGTGCAAAAATCTCGACGCGCTGCCACGCCGCATTGTACGCGGCTTCGTGCTCGATGGCGGCGAGATCGAGTGACGATCCGAGTTCGCGGTTCATCCGGGCGAAAATGTTCCGCGTAAACGCCGCGGAGTGTCCCGCCGCGTCGTTGTAGGCGGCGTTGATGATCGCCGGGTCCTTGACGAGGTCGACGCCGAGGAGGACAAAATCCCCCGGGGAAAGATGCGCCGACACCCTGGCCCAGAAGGTGGCCGCCTCCGTCTGGTTGAAATTGCCGACGGTGCTGCCCAGGAACACCAGCATCACCGGCGCGGCGTCCGGGAGCAGGGCGAATGCCACATCGTACGTGCCGTTGATCGGGGCAATCGTCACACCGGGATGCCGTGCAGCAATCATCCTGGTGCCCGCCTCCAGGGCGGTGGCGCTGACGTCGACGGGCAGGTACCGGACCGGCCGGCCTCCGCGCGCGTAGGCATCGAGCAGGCGCCCGGTCTTGGCGGACGAGCCGGCGCCGAGTTCGACCAGGGTGACCGAGCCGGTGATCTCGGCGATCGCCGCCGCGGACTCGGCGAGAATCGACGCTTCAGTGCGAGTCGGATAATACTCCGGCGTCGAGGTGATCGCGTCGAACAACTCGCTGCCGCGGGCGTCGTACAGGTAGCGGCAGGGCAACCAGCGGGGGCGGTCCGAGAGCCCGACCATCACCGCCGTGGCGAATTCCCGCGCTGCCTCCTCGTCGGTCACTGCTGCCCGCCCGCAACTGAATGCAAACGCAGGAATGCCGCCGCCACGTCATGCGCGCTCCGGTGCTCGACATCGACGAGGTAATTCATGTGCCGCATCGCGTCGTCGGAAATCGTGCCCGCGAGCGCCGCGAGCGCCGGTGCCGCACCCGGGTACCGGTCCAGCGCCGCGCGACGGACCACCGTGGCGGCCTGATAGGGCGGGAAATAGCCGCGGTCATCCGCGAGCTGCACCAGGTCGAGCGCCGCAATCTGGCCGTCGGTCGAGTTCCCGGCGATGATGTCCACCTTTCCCTCGGCGAGTGCACGGTAGGTAAGACCCAGGTCCATGACCGTCGGCGTGCCGCGAAAGTGCAATCCGTAGGTCGCGGCGAGCCCGGCGAATCCATCGGCGCGTTCCATGAACTCGTAGCCGAAGCCGGCGCGCCATTGTGGAGCGAAGCGTGCCGCCTGCGACAAGGTGGTGATGCCAAGGCGCCGCGCGTCGGCCTGCCGCACCAGCATCGCGAAGGTATTGTCGAAGCCGAACGGCGGCATCCACGCCAATTGCC
>JBOHRZ010000116.1:0-8189 GCA_050732975.1 Gemmatimonadales bacterium | reverse complement strand
GGTCATGTGGGTACGCCAGCGTGCCGGATCGCCCTCACGATTGCCGGATCGGACTCCGGCGGCGGCGCCGGCATTCAGTCCGATCTGCGGACCTTCGAGGCATTCGGCTGCTACGGCACTTCCGTCGTGACAGCGGTTACCGCGCAAAATACCCTCGGCGTGCGCGCCGTTCATCCGGTCCCCGCCGAGATCGTGGCCCTCCAGCTCCAGGCCCTCGCCGACGATCTCCCACCCGCCGCCTGCAAGTCGGGCATGCTGGGCACGGCAGCGGTCGTCGAAACCGTGGCCGGCGCCATCGCGGCTTATTCGTGGCCGTACGTGCTGGATCCCGTGATTCGATCGACGTCGGGAACACCCCTGCTCGACGCGGACGGCGTCACAGCGATGCGAGACCGGTTGCTGCCGCTCGCCGCCTGCGTGACGCCCAATCTCGACGAGGCCGCGGTACTCACCGGCATTGCCGTATACGATGCCGATACGATGCAGCTCGCGGCGGAACGGCTGCTGGAGCTGGGCGCCAGCGCGGCGCTGGTGACCGGCGGGCACCTCGAAGGGGACGTGATCGTCGACGTACTGGTGAGCGCCAACGGCGTGCGACGATTCCCGGGGCGGCGCATCGCATCACGCGCGACGCACGGCACCGGGTGCGTGCTGTCGGCCGCGATCACCGCGGGGCTCGCAGATGCGCGACCACTTGAAGACGCCGTTGCGAATGCGATCGCATGGGTGCGAACGGTAATCGCGAACGCGCCGCCGATCGGCGCTGGACGCGGACCGGCATGGATCAACGCGGCGCACCGCGGCGACAGCCGTTCCAACCCGGGCGATGTGTAATATCTTGTAGTGTCCCCACGATCCGCAGGAGGTTCGATGACTGCATCATTCGGCCGCTGCCTCGCTGTCGCAGCGGCGCTGACATCCGTCTCGCTGATATCGCCGGTTCGTCTGTCTGCCCAGATCGGCGGCTTCGTTCGCGGCGCGGTGAACGACCAGGTCCAGAAGAAGATCAATAACGCCGTGAGTTGCGCCTTCAATGACACCGACTGCATCCGCAAGGCCCAGAAGGATGGCAAGCCGGTTACCGTCACCGATGCCAATGGCAAGAAGGTCTCCACGGCCGATTCGGCGAAAGCCATGAATGGAGCCGCCGCGTCGAATACAACCGGTGGCGCCGGCGACTCGTCGGCGGCGTCGGTACCGGGTCAGGGTGCGTGGCTCAACTACGATTTCGTGCCCGGCGACAAGGTGCTCTTCTATGACGATTTCGCCGACGACCACGTTGGAGACCTGCCGACCCATGAAGACGTCACCGACGGCAATGTGACAGTCGTGGATATCAAGGGACAGAAGTACTTCCGCACCACGACGGGCGCCTACTTCTGGATCACTCTGCCGGAGGCCCTTCCGGATCAGTTTACCATCGAAGCCGTCTGGCATGGCCCTGAAGCCAACCCACTGCGTTTCCGGATCGGCGCGGATGGCGACAAGTCGGTGGACGTCTGGTGTTATCCGGCTTCCGCCGGCGTGTCGGGTGAGGGCGCCAACGGCGACAAGAACTCGCACGAAGATGCCACCGGCATCGACGAAAAGGGCTTCTCGAACTGCCGCTTCATGTTCAATCGCGGCTACGTCAAGTCGTATATCAACGATCAACGGCTGGGACAACTGAACGGGCTGGTCTTCTCGCGCACCAGCAAGATCCAGGTCGAGGTGCCTAACGTCAGCGCCGACAACGGCGGCGCGTTGCTCACCGACATCCGGATCGCGGAAGGCGGCAAGCCGCTCTATGATGCGCTCACCGACAGCGGGCACGTGAGCACCCACGGCATTCTCTTCGCCACCGGCTCCGCCAAGCTCGAGGGCGAGTCGACTCCCACGTTGACGGAAATCGGCGACATGCTGAAGGCGCATCCCGATCTCAAGCTTACGATCGAGGGCCACACCGATAACACCGGGAGCGCCGCAGGAAACCTGACGCTGTCGCAGCAACGCGCCGATGCCGTCGCGAAATATCTCGAGAGCAATTTCCAGATCGATGCGTCACGGCTGGCCGCGAAGGGATACGGTGACACGAAGCCGGCGGCATCGAATGACACGCCCGAGGGGCGGCAGCAGAATCGCAGGGTCGAACTTGTGAAGATGCCGTAGAGAGGAGTGAGGAGTGAGCAGCGAGGGGTGAGCAAGAGCGCCACCCCTCACCCCTCACCCCTCACCCATATCTCCTTCACCACTCCTTCCACAAGGTCCGCCAGCCGGCCCGCTACCTGGTCGGCGACTTCCATCACCTCGGCGTGACTCAGCAGCGCGTGACTGATCCCGGCAGCCGGATTGGTGATCGTGGAGACTCCCAGCACGCGCATTCCGCGGGCCCGCGCCACAATCGTCTCCGGCACCGTGCTCATGCCGACGGCATCGGCGCCCAGCCGTTCCAGCATCCGGATCTCCGCCGGCGTCTCATAGGTCGGACCGAGCAGGGCGACATACACCCCCTCAGCGAGCGCAATCCGTCGCTCCAATGCCACGCGATGCGCCGTGGCACGCAGCTCCGCGTCGTACGCCGCCGTCATGTCGGGGAAGCGGGTTTCGCCATCGAGCACCGGTCCTTCAAGCGGATTGCGGCCGGTGAGATTGACGTGGTCGCTGATCAGCATCAGCGTCCCGGGCCCGAATGACCGCCGGATCCCGCCGGCAGCATTGGTCACGATCAGCACGCCGGCACCCAGCGACGCGACGACCCGGACCGGAAGGGCGCTGGTGTGGGCCGAATGTCCCTCGTACATGTGGAAGCGGCCACTCTGCAGGATCACGGGGACACCGGCCAGCGTTCCGGCGACGAGTTCGCCCTTGTGCCCAACGACGGTCGGCGGCTGAAAACCGGGAATGTCTCGATACGGCAGACGTACCGCGCCGGCGACGCGTTCGGCGAGGCGGCCGAGGCCGGAGCCGAGCACCACCGCGACCCGTGGCGCTTGGTCACCGATCGCGGCGCGCACCGCGTCGGCCGCACGGCGGACAGCGTCGTCGCTCACAGCAGGATCCCGGCGATCGCCGCGGAGAGGAAGTTCGCCAGCGTCCCGGCCAGCATCGCCCGGAAACCGAGCCGGGCCAGATCGCTCTTGCGATCGGGAATCAGGGCGCCGATGCCGCCGATCTGAATGCCGATCGACGAGAAGTTCGCAAACCCCGCCAGCGCAAACGACGCAATCGTGAAGGATCGCGGGTCGAGCGTGCCTTTCATCGGCCCCAGTTGCGAGAAGGCGATGAATTCATTGAGCACCGCGCGGGTGCCGAGCAGGCCGCCGACGGCGCCGCTGTCCTTCCACGGCACACCGAGGACCCAGGCCACGGGACGCCCCACCCACGACAGCACCGTCTGCATATCGGACGGGAACCACCATGCGAGCCGGTCGTGGATCCATCCCATCCCGCCGTTGATCAGCGCGATGATGGCGATGAATGAAATCAGCATCGCGATCACGTTGAGCATCAGATGCAGCCCTTCGCCGGTGCCGCGCGCGGCCGCGTCGAGCAGATTGACGTCGGTGCGCGGGATCTCGATGTCGACGTTGCCGGAGGTTTCGGGGACTTCGGTTTCGGGCTCGAACAGCTTCGCCATCATGATGGTGCCCGGTGCGGTCATGATCACCGCACTCAGCAGATGACGGGCCTCGACGCCGAACGCGATGTACGCCGCCATGATCGACCCCGAAACGTGCGCCATGCCCGCCGTCATCACCGTCATCAGTTCGGACTGGGTCATCCGTGGCAGGAACGGACGGATGGTGAGCGGCGCCTCGGTCTGCCCCATGAAGATCGAGGCGCCGACATTGAGGCTTTCCGCACCGCTCGTGCCGAGGAGGCGGGTCATCACCTTCGCGGCGCCGCGCACCACGATCTGCATCGCGCCGAGGTAATACAGGATCGCGAAGAGCGCCGAAATGAAGATGATCGATGGCAGGATCTGGAAGGCGAAGATCACGCCCAGCGATGAGTTGGCTTTGCCCAGTTCGCCGAAGACGAATTCGGACCCGGCGTAGGAGAAATGCAGGATCGCGGTGATGGCGTCGCCGAGCTTGCGGAAGAGTTCGGTGCCGAACGGAACCCGGAGCACGAAGATCGCGAACACGAGCTGCAGCCCGAAGCCCCATGCCACCGTCTTCCAGCGGATGGCGCGGCGGTTGTGCGACATCGCGTAGCCGAGCGCCAGGATGAGAGCAATGCCGATCAGGCCGGTGAGCCGCGCGGCAAGCGACACCGGCGCCGCGACAGCCGGCGCGGGCGTCCCGGGCGGCGGCACGGTCTGCGCGGCGAGACGGGCGATGCCGCGGCCCGCCGCGCCGGGAAGGAGCCAGGCTCCGGCGATGGCGGTGAGCGTGCCGACGAACGCCACCAGGAATTGTCGACGCGGGGACAGCTTCATCGAGGCGCTCCGCCGCGGCTCAGCCGCGCGTCACGAGTAGGCAGCGAGTTCGGGTCCGACCTGGTCGATCAATGCACCGCGATCGGGCTCGGCGAGAAAGGCGTGTTCGAACCCGGCCAGCGCCATGGTGGCAAGCTCGTCCGGGCGGAAACCCAGCGCGCTCGCCGCGGTACGGTATTCGTCGGTCAGCGACACGCCGCTCATCAGCCACGAATCGGTGCACAGCGTCACTACGACGCCGGCGTCAAAATAACGCCGCACCGGATGATCGGCGGCACGGGCGATGGCTCGAGTCTGCACGTTGCTGGTGATGTTGATCTCGAGGCAGACGCGCTCCTTGCGGACCCGTTCCAACAGGGCTGGATTCTCGTAGAGCCGGGTTCCGTGCCCGATCCGCGTCGCGTGGCAGACATCGATCGCCTCGGCGATCGATTCCCAGCCCGCCGCTTCGCCGGCATGCACCGTAATGCCGAGTCCGGCCCGAGCCGCGACGTCGAAGGCGTCGCGATGTACCGCCGGCGGATGACCCGCTTCGGGTCCGGCGAGATCGAAACCGACGACACCGTGCCCCCGCATCGCGACGGAGTGCTCGGCGATCTCGATCGATGCCTGCGGCGAATATTGTCGCAGCGCGCAGTTGATGATCCGGCTGACCACGCCGAACTCGCGCTCGCCGCGCTGCAGCCCCCGCCACTCGGCCCGCACCACATCGTCCATCGATAGGCCGCGCCCGGTACTCAGCCGCGGACAATATCGCACTTCGAGATACCGCAACCCGTCGGCCGCGGCATCCGCCACCATTTCGTACGCGACGCGCTCGATCGCGCCGGCCGTCTGCAGCACCGAGATGGTGTAGTCGAATTTCTCCAGATAGTCATTGAGATCGCGCGCGTTGCTCACCAGCATCCACGGCTTGAGTGCCGTGGCGTCAGAGCGCGGCAACTCGACGCCAGCTTCCCGCGCCAGCTCCAGCAGCGTCGCCGGACGCAGCGCACCATCGAGATGAACGTGCAACTCCGCCTTGGGCATTACCCGCAACGGATCAGCCATCCGCGGGCCGGCTCCGGGCCCGGCGCTGAACCCGGAAAATGGCGCCGGCCACCATCGTCGTGGCACCGTCGACCGCGACACCCCGCCCGTCGGTCGCCCACGCAATCCCGTCATCGAGCGCGACACCCAAGTCGGGCGCCGCGGCCGCGAGCAGATCCGCGAGCGTCGACCCGGGTCGGACCTTCACGGGCTGGTCGTTGAGGAACACCACGAATGAATCGAACGTCACGCAGGTAAATATCCGGTCACAACTATCATTCCAGCAATGTCGCCATGCTTGCGACAACGCGGCCAGGAGGTATTCGTATGGCCCAGGCCGATCAGGAGCGGGTGTGAGCCATCGTGTGCTAGTGGTCGATGACGAACCGGATATCACCGCCCTGGTGGCGTATCATCTCGCCAAGGCCGGGTACCGCGTGTCCACCGCCGCCAATGGACCCGAGGCCCTCAAGGCCGCCCGGGAAGAGCGGCCCGAGGTCGTGGTGCTCGACCTGATGCTTCCCGGTGTTCCGGGATACGAGGTGCTGGCCGAGTTGCGGCGCCGTCCCGAGACCGGCGACGTCGGCGTCATCCTGCTCACCGCAAGGCGGGACGAAGCTGACCGCATCCAGGGGCTGACTCTCGGCGCCGACGATTATCTCACCAAGCCGTTTTCGCCGGCCGAACTGGTGCTCCGGGTGCAGGCACTGCTCCGGCGTCTCACCGCTCCGGCCGTCGCGGGCGGGTCGACTCTGGTGGTGGGTCCGCTGTCGATCGATCGCGCCGCGCACCGGGCTACCCTCAACGGCAGGGAGCTACCACTCACGGCGACCGAGTACAAACTTCTGGTCACCCTGGTGGAGCGTCGCGGGCGGGTCCAGGCGCGGTCGCAATTACTCGAGACCGTGCTCGACGCCCAACCCGATATCCAGACCCGCACCATCGACATGCATGTGCTCCGGCTCCGCAACAAGCTCGTGGAGCTCGGCAAGATGGTCGAGACGGTGCGCGGATTCGGCTACCGCTTTGCGGCCGGTGATCGGAGCGCCAAACCGAAGTGAAGTTCGCCACACGGCTGGTCGTCGGGATGTTCAGCATCGTCCTGCTCACGATCCTGATCCTCGCCTGGGGCACGCGCGCCGGCGTCCCGGGTGTCGTGGCGATCGCGTTGATCATTGCGTTGATCACGGCGTGGATCGCGGGCCGGTCGATCGCCCGCCCACTGGTAGCCCTTGCGGCCGCGGCGCGTGATATCGCCGCCGGGGCCACGCCGCGCTTCCCGCGCTCCGGCATTCCCGAAGTCGACACGCTGGTGCAGGCACTTCGCCGGCTGCACGGCGATCTGGCCGCCCGGATGGTCGAGCTGCAACGCCAGCGCGCGGGCGGCGATACCCTGATCGACGCCATGGTGGAGGGTGTCATCGCCGCCGACGCACGGGGACACATCGTCGCCGCCAATCCCGCGGCACGACGGCTGCTCGGCTATGCGCCCGACGCCCCGCTCCCGGAACTTCCCGCCCTGTTCCGCTCCAGGACGGCCCGCACCGCCGTGGCGCGCGTGCTCCGCGGCGAAGACGTGCACGACGTCGAAGTCAACCGCGACGGAAAGACCCTGGCACTCAATGCCCGCCGCCTCCCCGAAGGCGCGCTGCTGGTACTGCACGATCTCACTGAAATGCGCCGCCTTGAGGCGGTCCGCCGCGATTTCGTGGCCAACGTTTCACACGAACTCAAGACTCCGCTGACCTCGATCGCGGGGTACGCGGAGACACTCGCCGATCCGTCGATCGATGCCGCCACCCGCGACCGCTTCCTGGCCATCATCCTCGGCAACGCACGCCGGATGCAGCGCCTCGTCGACGACCTGCTCGAACTCTCCCGCATCGAATCGGGCCGTTGGAGCCCGCGGACACAGTCGACCGATCTCGGCCATCTGGTCGCCGACGTCTGGGAGCAGTTCCGCGGTCGCTCCGAAGCGCGCGGAATCAGTTTCGCGCCAACGATCGCGACCGACGCGTCGCGCGCCGTCCTCGACCCCGACGCGCTTCGCCAGATCCTCGCCAACCTCCTCGATAACGCCCTGCGTTACGTGCCCGCTGGCGGCCACATTGCCTTGCGTGCCGTGCGGAGCGAGAGTGGAGTCTCGATCAGTGTCCAGGACGACGGAGCCGGGATCCCCCGAGAGCACCTGGGCCGCATCTTCGAACGTTTCTACCGGGTCGATCCGGCCCGCTCTCGCGAGGAAGGGGGAACCGGACTGGGGCTCGCCATCGTCCGACATCTGGTCGAAGCCCATGGCGGCTATGTGGATGTGGAGAGCGAGTTGCAGCATGGAACGACAATTCGAGCATGGTTTCCCGGAACCACGGACGAATAACTGCCGATTGGTGATCGCGATGTCGCGACGCGCGTCACCAATGTCACGATCCGCAGTCCGGGTGCTGCGCGAAACCCGATCGGCAGCTAGGGTTAGGACATAACCATGAGTGTCGCAATCCCCATCAAGACCGGCCTGCCGGCGGCATCCGCCGCGGACCTTCGCAATCCATCCCTGTATCTCAATCGCGAACTCGCCTGGCTGGAGTTCAATCGCCGGGTGCTCCACGAGGCGCTGGATGACCGCACCCCGCTGCTGGAACGCGCCAAGTTCCTGGCGATCTTTTCGAGCAACCTCGACGAGTTCTTCCAGGTCCGGGTCGCGGGCGTACGGGAGCAGGTGGCCGCGCGGCGCCTCGAGTTC
>JBOHRZ010000115.1:0-8201 GCA_050732975.1 Gemmatimonadales bacterium | reverse complement strand
ACGCTGGATCGCCCGCCAGGCGGAGCATCGCGGCAGCAAGCGCTTGCTCGTCGCCGTGAGGAACCAGCACGCCGGTGCGACCATCGCGCACTGAGTCGCGGAGCCCCGGCGACTCGGACGCGATCGATGGGGTCCCGCAGGCCGCGGCCTCCATCACGGTGATTCCCCATCCTTCCTTCGGGGAAGGAAATACGTTCGCCACCGCCTGCCGCAAGAGGAGCAGCCGGGTGGCGTCGTCGACAAAGCCGGCGAAACGTACCGCCTCCGCCACACCCGCCGCACGCGCCACGGCCTCGAGCCGCTGCCGGTCGCCACCGGTTCCCGCGATATCGACGGTGAGATCGGGCCGCTCGCGGCGGGCGATCGCCAGCGCACGGATCAGGTACTCCACTCCCTTGTACCGCTTGAGGCGGCCGATGAAGACAAATCGCGGCGGCATCGCCCGAGGTACCTTGGGTGATGGCGCGAAGTGCTCGCTGTCGACCCCGGGATAGACGACCCGGATCCGCTCGGGCATGACCCCGCGGACGACCAGGTCGTCGCGGGTCGAGTCACTGATGGCATGAAACCAGGCGGCACGATAGATCCGCGGAACGGCGAGCTCCGCCGCCCACACCATCGCCGCCAATGGCCAGGCGACCTCCTCGAACGCGGTGGCGCCAAACAGGTGCGGCACGATGGCATACACCGGCCGGCGCGTCAGCGTCGGGGTCCAGAGCGGCAGCTTGTTGATGTCCTCGACAACGACGTCGGGCGTCTCCCGGGCCAGTGCGGCGCGGATGGCGCTCCGGGACTTCCAGGCGAACGAGTGACGGTTGCCGACGCGGGTAACCTCCAGACCGGCGACCGACCCGCGCGCCGGCGCGCCGCGATAACCCGAGCAGATCAGCCGCACCTGATGCCCGCTGCGGGCCAGCCGCGAAAAGATCTCGAACAGATGAATCTCCGCCCCGCCGGCTTGCGGGTTGGTACGATCCTGCCAGTTGACGAGGAGAATCTTCATCGGGGCGCGTCAGAGCCTGCCGAGCTCGTGGCCGACCTTGTCGAGCACGCCGTTGATGAAGGCCGGAGCTCGCACGTCGCCGAAGCGATGCGCCAGCCAGATCGCCTGGTCGATGGCGACCTTGGCCGGCACCCTTCCGGTGAGGAGTTCGTAAATCCCGATCCGGAGGACGTTGCGCTCGACCGCCGCGATGCGATCCAGCCGCCAGTTCTGCGCCGCCTCCTGCGCCAGTCGGTCGATCGTGGCGCGTTGCTCGAGGATACCGTCCACCAGCTCCGCCACGTCATCGGTCATCAGCGGACGTTGGCGCGTCAGGCGGGCCACGCCCGCAAGCGCCGAGTCGACGCCGATATCGCCGGAAACTTCGAGCACGTACAGGACCTGCAGCGCGCGGGCGCGGAGCCGGCTCTCGACCCGCAGCACCTAGCTGTCCTCCAGCGCCCGGCGCAACAGATCGGCGGTGCGCAGCGCCGCTTCGGCTGCTTCGCGCCCCTTGTTGCCATGCGGACCACCCGCCCGGACGGCGGCCTGTTCCACGGTGTCGCAGGTGAGCAGGCCGAACCCCACCGGCGTGAGCGTCTCGGTAGCAACCCTTCCCAGCGCCGCGGCGGATTCGCGGGCAACGTACTCGAAATGCGGCGTCTGTCCGCGGATCACGGCGCCGAGTGCCACGATCGCGGAGTAGCTGCCATGATGGGCGAGGGCGGCCGCCACCACGCCCAGTTCGAACGCGCCGCTCACGTGCAGCACATCGATGTCAGCGTCGGCGACACCGGCGGCGCGGCACGCTTCGAGCGCACCGTCCAGTAATGACGCCGTGAGCACCTCGTGGTACCGCGACACCACCAGCGCGACGCGCCCGGTGGCCTCGAGCCGGCCTTCGTATTCCGTCATGGCTCAGTGCGCGAGGAGATGGCCAAGCTTGTCGCGCTTGGTGGCGAGGTAGGCGCTGTTTTCCGGATTGGCGTCGGTGACCAGCGGCACCCGCTCGACGATCTGCAGGCCGTATCCCTCGAGACCCACCAGCTTGCGGGGATTGTTGGTCATCACCCGCAGCGATGACAGGCCCAGGTCGCGGAGGATCTGCGCCCCGATGCCGAAGTCGCGCAGGTCGGCGCCGAAGCCGAGCCGCTCGTTGGCCTCGACCGTGTCACGGCCGTCGTCCTGGATCGCGTAGGCGCGCAGCTTGTTGAGCAGTCCGATGCCGCGGCCTTCCTGGTCGAGGTAGACAATGACGCCGCGGCCTTCCTCCCGGATCAGCTCCATCGCGCGCTCGAGCTGGGAGCCGCAGTCGCACCGCAGGGAATGGAACACATCGCCGGTGAGGCACTTCGAATGCATCCGGACCAGAATGTTCGGCATCCCCGCGACATCGCCGCGCACCAGCGCAACGTGTTCGGCATGGTCGACATCATTGCGATAACCGATGATCCGGAAGTCGCCGAAGGCAGTGGGCAGCCGCGCCTCGGCGACCCGGTGCACCAGGCGCTCGGTGCGGAGCCGGTACGCCACGAGGTCGGCGACCGAGATCAGCGGCAACTGGTGCTCGGCCGCGAAGCGCTGCAGGTCCGGAAGGCGCGCCATCGATCCGTCGGGATTGAGGATTTCACAGATCACGCCCGCCGGTCGTAATCCGGCCAGGCGGGCCAGATCGACACCCGCTTCGGTGTGACCCACGCGGCGCAGCACCCCGCCCCGCTCGGCCCGGAGCGGCTGGATGTGCCCCGGGCGGCGGAGATCCGCCGGCGTCGACGCCGGATCGATGGCGACACGGAGCGTGGTCGCGCGGTCGCTGGCCGAGATCCCTGTCGTGACGCCGAAACGATGGTGGGCGTCGATCGTGACGGTGAAGGCTGTGCGCATCGGCGCAGTGTTGTGCTCCACCATCTGCGGAAGTTCGAGGCGGTCGCAGTCCTCCGCGGTGAGGGCGAGGCAGATCCACCCACGCCCATGCCGAGCCATGAAGTTGACCAGCTCAGGCGTAATCGTCTCGGCGGCGCAGATGAGGTCGCCTTCATTCTCGCGGTCCTCGTCGTCGACGACGACCACCATGCGCCCGGCCTTGATTTCCGCGATCGCCCGCTCGATTCTGGCCAGCATCAGGCGTTCCGCGTCGCGTGACCGGAGCTGGCCCAGAACTGTCGGAGATACTTCCCCACAAGGTCTCCTTCGAGGTGCACCCGATCGCCGGGGGTCCGTTCCCCCAGCGTGGTGTGCTCCAAGGTAAACGGGATGACGGAGACCTGGACCGTGCCCTGCCCGGGCATTGCATCCACGGTCAACGCCACACCGTCGACGGTGATCGAACCAAGGGGAATCGACACGGCGGCGACGTCCGCCGGCACTTCGATCACGACAAGGCGGGCGTCATCGCGGCTGGTCACCGCGCGCACGATGCCGACGCCGTCGACGTGCCCCTGCACCAGGTGCCCGCCGAGTCGATCGCCGGCACGCAACGCGCGTTCGAGATTGGTGCGCCTGCCGGGACGGTAACTCACGAACGCAGTCCGGTCGAGCGAAGTCGCGACCACATGCACTGCGAACCAGCCCGGCCCGCAACGCGTTACCGTCAAGCATGCTCCGTCGATCGCCACGCTTTCGCCCGGGGCGATGTCATTCCACTCGGCAGCGACGATGAGATCGAGGCCCGCGGCCGAGGATTCCACCTCGCGCATCGTACCGATGGCAGTAATGATCCCGGTGAACATCGTTCACGGCTCCAGTTCGATCAGCACGTCGGTCTCCGTCGGATCGGTGCCGAGCGCCACTACGTCGAGCACCTTCCAGCGATGTGAATCGGCAAGGGAGGTGGATCGCAGCCCGGACCACGCCGGGACGCCTTGTCCCAGCCATCGCGGGGACTGGATCTGATAGATCCGGTCGACCAACCCCGCCTCGAGCAGCGCCCCTGCGAGTCGCCCGCCGCCCTCGACGAGCATCGAGTCGACGCCGCGCCTGGCAAGTTCACGAAGGGCGGTACCCAGATCGTCACTCGGCACCAACCGGGCGCCGGCCCGCTCAAGCGGTTCGCGGCGCGCGGCGGGAACGTCGGATCCGATCACCATATATACCGGCGCCGTCGCCACGTCGGCGAAGATGCCATGCTCCGGCGGCAGCGTGGCACCGCGGTCGAACACGACGCGTGACGGCGGCAGCCGCGGCCGGATCGCCCCGCGAACCGTGAGCTTCGCGTCGTCCGTCACGGCCGTCGCGGATCCGACGGCGATGGCACCAAAGCCGGCGCGGAGATCGTGGACCCAATCGCGTGCCGCCGGCGACGAAATCCACCGCGAGATCCGGTTGGCATCCGCGATCAGGCCGTCCATGGTGACGGCGAGCTTGACTGCGACAAACGGCGTGTCGCGTCCGTCGAAACGATGGAAGAAGCGGAAATTGTACGGCGCCGGGCCGCTTCCGGCGATACGATCGACCACGATCCCCGCCTCGCGAAGCCCGGCGGCGCCGCCCCGCGCAATCGGATCGGGGTCGGAATCGCCGATCACCACCCGCGCGATGCCGGCCGCGACGATCGCGTCGACGCAGGGCGGTTGCTTGCCGGTGTGCGCGCACGGCTCCAGCGTGACATACAGTGTTGATCCGCGGGCCCGGGCGCCAGCGCGCTCCAGCGCGACGACCTCGGCGTGTGGGCCGCCGAATTCGGCGTGCCATCCGCGGGCGATCTCCTCGCCGCCGCGCGCGAGTACCGCGCCGACCAGCGGATTCGGATAGGTGCGGCCCCAACCGCCCCGCGCTGCGCGATGTGCCGCGAGCATGAAGCGCTCGTCGGCGGCGCGGTCAGATGCCGATGCGGAGACCGACGCCACCGAAGACACGATTCTGCGCAGGGTCATTGCGGTCGAACGTGGTTCCCAGGTGCAGATCCTTGCCACGCTGCAGGCCGATCTCGCCGATCAGGTAGAACCGGCCCGCAGCCAGTCCCGCGTCGGCGAACGCCATCGCCCGGGAATCGCGGACCGTGAAGTCGATCGGCGGCTCCCGGACGCCGGTCACCGGGTGCACGAACTCGATCGAGGCATCGGCGTGGTATCCGGTCCATCCCGCTCCGAGCCCCAGGTCGGCGGCGCCGAATCGCTTTCCGACGGTCGCCCGCCAATCGGTGCTGGCGAGATTCGAGGCGAAGGAGTATCGGTCGCCCGCCAGGACGTCGCCCACGCCTACTCGCGGCAGGGTGCGCCGCATGAGACTCACCGTGATCGCCGGACGGAAACGGGTCTCGCCGAGCAGTGTCACCCTGGCGCCATAGCCGAGACCCAGGGCGATGCTGCCGATCCGCCGCGCATTGACGTCGATGTGCACGTCGCTGATCAGCCGGGTCGGCAGCAGTTGCGCCGAGCCGAGCGCATCGACCGCGAGGATGCCGTTGCCGATCCCGCGAAAGACGCCGAGCGCACCTTCAATCAGCGGCGCCGGTGCCAGAATCGACTTTCTGGCGCCGACCTCGGTGCCGTTGCCGTCGTAGCTCACGTCGGGGATGACCACGTTCGTCGCGTTGACCCGCAGCGTGACGCCGAGGTGCGGAAAGCCGCCGAGTCCGCCGGTGGCTCCGAGGAACGGGCTTCCGCCGGAGATGAGCACGCCAGCGACGGGCGCAAACAGCGACGCCCCGTCCACTGCGGCGTTGCAGATATTGGCCGCCTGGCTACTGCCCAGCAAGCCGGCGCCGTAGCTGTTGCACTGAGCGTTGCCTTGTGCCGGCGCCGCGCGCACCGTGATCAGACTCAGCAAGGCGACCAGCGCGCAGCGCATGCAACGCATCACGATTCCTCGAACACGACCGACGTGGCACCCGCTCGCACCACGCCGCAGCGCCAGGTATCCACTCCAACGTCGGCCGCAGCGTGCTGGAGGACTTCGACAGCGTTGTCGGGCACGACGGCGATCATGCCGACGCCAAGGTTGAACACATCACGCATCTCCCCGACCGAAACGCTGCCGCCTCGAGCGATGGCGGTGAAGATCGGCGGCCACGTCCACGTGCCGGGATCGATCACTGCCTGGCACCCGCCGGGCAGGACGCGCACCAGATTCCCGGCGATGCCACCGCCGGTGATGTGCGCCAGCGCGTGCAGCGAGCGCAGCACCGGACGGATCGCAGCGCTGTAGCTCCGATGCACGGCGAGGAGCGCTTCGCCCACGGTGGCCGTCGCGTCGGGCAGTGCTGAGTCGACGCCAAGACCCATGACATCGAACAACACCCGGCGGGCCAGGGTATATCCGTTGGTGTGCAGACCCGTCGACGCATATGCCAGCAACGCATCGCCGACAACGACGCGGTCACCGTGGATCGCTTCATCCTCTTCCACCACGCCGACGATCGTGCCGGCGAGATCGAAGGTCCCCACGGCGTAAAGCCCCGGCATCTGCGCCGTTTCGCCGCCGGCGAGATCCATCCCGTGTGCCCGGCACCCGCGTGCCACGCCTGCGACGATCGACGCGATCATCTCGACCGGAAGACGGTGCCCTGCCACGTAATCCGTGAAGGCGAGCGGCGCGGCGCCGTGGACCAGGATGTCGTTCACCGAATGGTTCACCAGGTCTTCTCCCACGGTGTCGAAGCGGCCCGTCTGCACAGCCACCAGCACCTTGGTGCCGACGCCGTCGGTGCTCATGACGAGCACCGGGCGCCGCATCCCGGCGGGAACGCGCACCATTCCCCCGAACGCCCCGATGGTACCCGCCGCGCGCGGGGTGCGCGTCCCGGCGACCAGCGTTGCGATCCGCGCCCTGGCCTCATCGGCCGCGTCGAGATCGACGCCGGCAGCGGCGTAGTGGCGCGACGTCATTCGACGGGCTCGGCCATCGGAATCTGGGTCAGGTCGACGAACTGACGCACCCGGGCTTCGACGGCCTCCGGCGATACGCCCTCGAAGCCGCGCACGCCGAACCCCGATACGGAGTAGGACCCCATCGCGGCGCCGTAGACCATCGCGCGACGCAGGTGGGGCGTGTCGAACTGGCGAGCCCGGGCGAGGTAGCCCATGAACCCGCCCGCAAAGGCATCACCGGCGCCGGTCGGGTCGAAGACTTCCTCCAGCGGAAAGGCGGGAACATGGAAGGTGCGGTCCGGCTCGATCAGCAGCGCGCCGTATTCGCCCTGCTTGATCACCACCCGCGCCGGCCCGCGCTCGAGAATCCATCGCCCGGCGCGATGAATGTTCCAGTCGCCGGAGAGTTCACGGGCCTCCGAGTCGTTCACCATCAGGAGGTCGACCCGCCGCAGCAGGGTCAGCAAGTCATCGCGGCGGGACTGGATCCAGTAGTTCATGGTATCGCAGGCACAAAGCCGCGGTGTGCGAACCTGATCGAGGACGCCGATCTGCAGTGCTGGATCGATGTTGCCGAGGAACACGACGCCGGCGTCGGCGGCACCAGCCGGCAGTCGTGGACGGAAGTCGGCAAAGACACCGAGCCGCGTTTCCAGCGTTTCGCGGCTCTGCAGATCGTAGGAGTACTTCCCCTTCCAGCGGAACGACTCGCCGGCGGCCCGCTCCACGCCGCTCCAGTCGATGCCCCGCCGCGACAGGCGCTCCAGTTCGGCGACCGGGTAGTCATCGCCGATGACGCCCACCACGCGCACCGGATGGAGCAGCGAGGCGGCGACCGCGAAATGCACGGCCGACCCGCCCAGAGCATCGGCGGTCGACCCGAATGGGGTGAAGATCGAATCCAGCGCCACGCTGCCGACGACGAGGAGACTCATGGCGTCACATCCGATCCGGCGCCGCGATGCCCAGGATCGCCAGGGCGTTGGCAAAGACCTGGCGCACGGCGCGCGCGAGCAGGAGCCGCGAACGCTCGACCTGCGGCACCTCGCCGATCACCCGCGACACGTGATACCAGGCGTGGGTCAATCGTGCCAGCTCCTCGCAATAGATCGTGATCCGGTGCGGCGCGTGCTCGGCCGCCGCTTGCTCGACCAGCGCCGGAAAGCGCAGCAGGGTCTTGACGAGGTCGATGTCCGCGTCGGCGAGCGCATCGAGTTCGATCGCGCCCACCGCCGACTCCGACGCCGCGCCGGCATTGCGCAGGATACCGCTCATCCGGGCGTGGGCCATCTGCACGTAGAACACCGGGTTCTCGTCGGTCCGCGCCTTGGCGAGTTCGATGTCAAAGACGAGATGCGAATCCGCGCGCCGCATCATGAACCAGTATCGGGCGGCATCGACGCCGACCTCCT
>JBOHRZ010000114.1:0-8223 GCA_050732975.1 Gemmatimonadales bacterium | reverse complement strand
GCCCTGCTGTCCGACGTGATCGCCATCAACGCCAGCGTTGATATCGTGATGGGTGAGATCGACCGGTGACCGCGCACGACACCCAGGCTTATCAGCCGGTCTTCACCGGCGACATCGAGGCCAGCCTCGAAGCGCTCTATCCGAAGTACCCGGACAAGCGCTCGCTGCTCCTTCCGGCGCTCTGGCTCATTCAGGAAGCGCGCGGCTGGATTTCTGACGGAGCGATCCACGAGGTCGCCGAACGGCTGGAGCTGACGCCGTCGTACGTGCGCGGCGTGTTGACCTTCTACACCATGTATCACAAGCACCCGGTCGGGCGGCATTTCATCCAGGTATGCACCACATCGCCGTGCGGTATCTGCGGCGCCGAGGACGTGGCTCGGGCGCTCGTCAAGGAAACCGGCTGCGGCGATCTCGGCGCCACCTCACCGGACGGCCGCTTCACCGTGATCGAGGTCGAGTGTCTCGGCGCATGCGGATTCGCGACACCCATCCTCGTCAACGACGACTTCATCGAGTCGGTGACCCCCGAACGGGTCCCCGAGATCCTGAGCCGGTATCCCTGATGGGCTATCCGCATCCGATTCACCAGCGCGAGACGCCGGTGCTCTCGAAGCACTTCGGCGAAGCGGAGGCGCGCACCTATCAGGGCTGGGTCGCACGTGGCGGATACACCGCACTGCGCAAGGCGATCGGCATGACGCCCGACGAGATCGTGGCCGAGGTGAAGACCTCCGGCCTGCGCGGCCGCGGCGGCGCCGGATTCCCGACCGGGCTCAAGTGGTCGTTCATGCCCAAGGACACCAGCAAGCCGCACTACCTCTGCTGCAACGCCGACGAGTCCGAACCGGGGACTTTCAAAGATCGCGAGGTCATGCGCTGGACGCCGCATGCCCTGATCGAAGGGTGCGCCATCGCCCAGCTCGCGATGCGGGCCGAGGTCTGCTACATCTATATCCGCGGCGAATTCACCGAACCCTGGCGGGTGATGGAAGGCGCCGTGGCGGAGGCCTACGCCAACGGCGTCCTCGGCGCCAACGCGCTGGGATCGGGCCGCCGGATCGACATCGTGCTCCATCGCGGCGCCGGCGCGTACATCTGCGGCGAAGAAACCGCGATGATGAACTCGATCGAGGGTCGCCGCGGCAATCCGCGCATCAAGCCGCCGTTCCCGGCGGTCGCGGGTCTCTTCGGGATGCCCACCACAATCAACAACGTCGAGACCCTCGCGGCGGTCCCGGCGATCATCAACCAGGGAGGCGCCTGGTATGCCGGCATGTCGTTGTCGAACCCCAAGAGCACCGGCACCAAGCTGATCTCCGTATGCGGGCACGTGCAACGACCCGGAACGTACGAGGTCATCCTCGGCTTTCCGATGAAGGATCTCATCTACGACCTCTGCGGCGGAATGCTTCCCGGCCGTTCGCTCAAGGCCGTGATCCCCGGCGGCTCGTCGGTGCCGATCATGACGCCGGGGGAGGTCGAAGATTGCGCCACCGACTACGAGGGCATCGTCGCGAAGGGCTCGATGCTTGGCAGCGGCGGCATGATCGTCATGGACGATTCGACGGACCTGGTCTACCAGATCATGCGCCTGGCGAAGTTCTACGCCCACGAGAGCTGCGCGCAATGCACCCAATGCCGGGAAGGCACCGCGTGGACCACGCGCGTCCTGCAACGGATTCTCGCCGGTGAGGGCAAGCCGTCGGACCTCGATCTCCTGCTGGATTTGTCCGAACAGATGACCGGCCGGACCATCTGCGTGCTGAGCGATTCGTGCGCCGCGCCGGTCGTGAGCGGCATCCACAAATTCCGCGCGGATTTCGAGGAGTACCTGAGCCGCAGCCCGGCCGCGGCGATGGCGGGGGTGGCATGACCGCCGAGCTGGTATCGGTGACCATCGAGGGCGTCACGGTGCAGGTGCCGAAGGGCACCATGATCATCGACGCCGCCAAGCAGGCCGGTGTGCTGGTGCCGCACTACTGCTACCATCCCTCGCTGCCGTCGCCCGCGGTCTGCCGGATGTGCCTGGTCGAAGTCGAAAAAGCGCCCAAGCTGATGCCGGCGTGCGTCACGGCGGTGGCTGACGGCCATGTGGTGCACGTGGAGTCGAAGCTTGCCAAGGACGCCCGCAAGGCGGTGCTCGAATTTCTGTTGATCAACCACCCGCTCGATTGTCCGATCTGCGATCAGTCCGGTGAATGCGAGTTGCAGGATTTTGTGTTTCAGGAGGGCCGCGCCGGCACCCGGTACAGCGACTATCCCAAGCGCTATGCGCCGGTCGAGGACTTCGGTCCCGACATCCTCTATGTCCCGAACCGCTGCATTCTCTGCACCCGGTGCGTGCGATTCATGGACAGCGTCGCCGAAGATCCCGTGCTCGACGTGTACGACCGCGGCGACCGGGCCTATATCGGCATCGATTCCAGCGAGACGCTCGATCATCCATGGTCGGGCAACGTGGTCGATCTCTGCCCGGTCGGCTCGCTGCTGTCGAAGGATTTCCTGCACAAGGCCCGCGCCTGGGATCTCGACAAGACCGCGTCGATCTGTCCCGGCTGCACCCAGGGCTGCAACATCATGATCGACACGCGTGACCGCGCGGTGGTCCGGTTGCGCCCCCGCCCGAATCTCGACGTGAATCGCCACTTCATGTGCGACGTCGGGCGCGCCGATTACCGATGGATGAACCGCGGCGACCGGGCCGAGGCGCCGTTGCTGCGCGACGGCGACCGGCTCCACGCGCGCAACTGGGACGACGCGATCGAGCGGCTGGCCGCGCTGGTGCTCGCGGCCGACGCATCGGTTGTCCTGCTGTTCGGCGGCCGGACGTCGTGCGAGGCGATTGGCTGGGTGCAGCAACTGGCCGGAGGGGGCGGGCGCACCCGTGCCGCGGCGATCAAGGTTCCCCACGGCGACGAGGCACCGCTCGCCGCTGTCCCGGGGCTGGCACTCCGGAAGGAGCGGGCGGCAAATCTCGAAGGCGCACGGTTGCTGGATGCAGCCGGCGATTGGGATGCCGCGCTCGACGCGCTCAGCGGCGCGTCGCTCGCCATTGTGGTCGAGGTTGCGCTGGAGGATCGTGAGATCGAACGGTTGCATGGCGTCGATCATGTCGTACACTTGACCACGACCGCCGATCCGCGGTTCGACTTCGCGGAGCTGGTGCTTCCCATTCCGACCATGGCCGAGGAGCAGGGGGTGTACGTCAATCGCGACCGACGGGCCCAGCGCTATCTCCCGGCGCGCCCGGCGCCCGGAATGGCTCGCAGCGCGTGGTGGATCGCGTCGCAGGCCTGGGCGAGAGGCGCCGCCGACCGGGTGGCTCCCGGCACGGCGTCGGAAGCGTTCGGCGCCTTGGCGCCCTTTGCCGGACTCGGCTATCGCGATCTCGGCCTGAGCGGCAAGGTTCTCGATGCGGCCGCCGTGGAGACGCAGCGATGACCCCGGAGGAAAAGGGCTTTCTCCTGTTTGCCGTCGTGAAGATCCTGGTGGTCTTCACGGTGATCATGATCGGCGTCGCGCTCCTGACACTCATGGAACGCAAGCTGGCCGGATGGATGCAGAATCGGCGGGGACCCAACCGGGTGGGGCCATTCGGCCTGCTGCAGCCGGTCGCCGACGGCATCAAGAACTTCATCAAGGAAGAAACGCGGCCGGCCTCGGCCAACGGGATCCTGTTCCAGCTGGCGCCGGCGATGTCGTTCATTCCCGCGGTGATGCTGATCGCCGTGATCCCGCTGGCCGCGCCGCTCCGGGTCAACCTCGACACCGAGCTGCCGCTGATCGGACGGGTCGCCTATCACGGACTGATGCCGATGTCGGTAGCCGACCTCTCGATCGGATTCGTCTTCGTGCTGGCCGTCTCGTCGCTCGGCGTCTACGGCATTGCGCTGGCGGGGTGGGCGTCGAACAGCAAGTACTCGCTGCTGGGCGGCTTGCGGGCGAGCGCCCAGCTGATTTCGTACGAGGTTGCCATGGGTCTGTCGCTGATTCCGGTGCTGCTGCTCTCCGGGAACGCCTCGTTCAGCGCGATCATCACCCGCCAGCAGCAGGGGACCTGGTTCGTCCTGCCGCTGTTCCTGTCGTTTTTCGTGTTCCTGATTTCCGGATTCGCCGAGACCAACCGGCTGCCCTTCGACCTTCCGGAAGCGGAGTCCGAGCTGGTGGCGGGATACCATTCGGAATACAGCGCCATGAAGTTCTCGCTTTTCATGATCGCCGAATACGCCCACATCGTTGTGGTGTCGGCGATGCTCGCTTCGCTGTTCTTCGGCGGCTGGGACATTCCCTTCACGCACTGGGACGAATCGGGCGGCGCCCTGCCGATGGTGGCGACCGGGGCGGTGTTCTTCGTGAAGACCTTCTTCTGGATCTTCTTCGTGATGTGGATCCGCTGGACGTTGCCGCGGTTCCGGTACGATCAGTTGATGGCGGTAGGATGGAAGATCCTGCTGCCATTGGCGCTGGCGTATATCATGGTCACCGCGGTCGCCATCCAGGTAATCGAGCACGGTCTGGGGTGGACCGGCGCGCGGGCCGAGGCGCTGGCGCTGTTCGCGCTCAACCTGGTCCTGGCCTGGCTGGTGTTCTTTCTGCTCGACCGCGGCCGGGTGGTGCGTGGCGTGTCGCGCGCGGCGGCGCCGCGCCGACTGGGTGCGGCGGCCTGATGGCGATCGGCGTGAAGGTGCTCAAGCGTCCGGAGAAGGAGATCTCCTACATCCGGGCCACGCTCAAGGGGATGGCGCTCACGTTCCGGCATATGCTGCAGCCGCGGGTCACCATGCAGTATCCGGAAGCGCGTAGTACCGATCAGTGGCGGTTGTCGACCCGGTGGCGCGGCACGCACCGGATGATGACCGACGAGCAGGGCCGGTCGAAGTGCGTCGCCTGCGGACTATGTCCCCAGATCTGTCCCGCCAATTGCATCAAGCTGGTGCCGGGCGAAGACGAACACGGCAACCGCTATCCGCTGATCTACGAGATCGACGAGTTCCGGTGCGTGTTCTGCGGATACTGCCAGGAAGTCTGCCCCGAAGAAGCGATCCACGTCGGGGTGCACTACGAGAACTCCGAGTATTCCCGCGACCGCTTCGTGTACGATCTCGAACGTCTGTCGGCGCAGACCCATCCGGTCTCGACGCTATGGGACCCCGCGGATCCGCGGGGTCAATGAGGTGACCGCGGCCACGGTCGTGTTCTGGATCTTCGCCGCATGGTCGGTGGGTTCGGCCCTGCTGTGCATCACACGCCGCAACGCGCTGGCGTCGGCGCTGTGGCTGGTGTCCACCATGTTCGCCCTGGCCGCCATCTTCGTGATCCTGCAGGCCCAGTTCATCGCCGCGATCCAGGTGCTGGTCTACGCCGGCGCGGTCATGGTGTTGTTCCTGTTCGTGATCATGCTGCTGCACCTCGAGGCGGTGCCGCGGGAATGGAAGCGCTGGCCGATCTGGATCGTCGCAGCAGGGGTCACCGCCGTGCTGGGTGCGACCCTGCTGCCGATGCGCCACTATACGCCGGAACGCCTGGCGCGCGAATTGTCGACCATGCCCGGTCCGGTGAACCCGGCCCTGGTGATGCCCGAGGGGCAGGCGATGGTGAACGCCGCCGCGACCCATGGCGCGGTGGGGGCCGTGGCGCAGCCGCTGTTCCAGTCATACCTGGTGCCGTTCGAGTTCACGTCGGTGCTGCTGCTGGTCGCCGTCATCGGGGCCGTGGTTCTGGCCAAGAAGAAGCTGTGATGCTGCTGGGACCGTCGCTGGCGCTGTCCGCGGTACTGTTCGTCCTCGGCGTCGCCGGGGTGCTGATCCGCCGCAACGCGATCGTGGTGTTCATGTGCGTGGAGCTGATGCTCAACGCCGTGAACCTCTCGTTCGTTGCGCTGGCGCAGCTCCACGGCGTCAGCGGTCAGATCATGGTGTTCTTCGTGATGACCGTCGCGGCGGCCGAAGCCGCGGTGGGCCTGGCCATCATTCTCGCGATCTTCCGGCACACCCAGTCGGTCGACCTCGCGCAGATCAACCTGCTCAAGGGCTGAAGCGTGATCGCTGCTGTTCCGATCGCCGTCGCTCTTCCGCTGCTCGGTGCGCTGATCAATGGCGCGCTTGCGATCCGGAAACCCGGGGCGAAGCGAGCGGTATCGCTCGTCGGCGTGGGCGTGATGGCGGTGGCATTCGCCATCGCCGTGGCGGCGTTCGTCGAGCTGCGTCAGTATGCCGTGCCGTCGGTGCGGCTGGCTCTCTGGCACTGGATTCCGGCCTCGCCGCGCTTCTCGATCGACCTCGCGTTCCAGTACGATCATCTCTCGGCGGTGATGCTGCTGGTCGTCACCGGGGTCGGCGGCCTGATCCATCTGTATTCGGTCGGGTACATGGGCAGCGACCCGGGATACGCGCGCTACTTCGCCTATCTCAACCTCTTCATCGTGTTCATGATGGTGCTGGTGCTGGGCGCGTCGCTGCCGGTGTCGTTCATCGGGTGGGAGGGCGTCGGGCTCTGTTCGTACCTGCTGATCGGCTTCTGGTACGACATCGACGCGAATTCCAACGCCGGGAAGAAAGCGTTCCTGGCGAACCGCATCGGTGACTTCGGTGTGCTGGTGGCGATGTTCATCCTGTGGTGGTCGCTGGGCACCCTCGAATTCCACGGAATCACCATGCGGGCCCCGGCGGTGTGGGCGGTCGGCAACCCTACCGCGCTCCTAGTGGCGCTGTTCATTTTCCTCGGCTGCACCGGCAAGTCGGCGCAGATCCCGCTGTACGTCTGGCTTCCCGACGCCATGGCGGGTCCGACGCCGGTGTCAGCGCTGATCCATGCGGCGACCATGGTCACCGCCGGCGTCTTTCTCGTGGTCCGCATGGCGGCCGTATTCACGCTGGCGCCGACCGCGCTCGAGGTGATTGCCGTGATCGGCGCGGCGACGGCGTTCTTCGCCGCCAGCATCGCGCTGCGCCAGTACGACATCAAGAAGGTGCTGGCCTACTCGACCGTATCGCAGCTCGGCTACATGTTCCTCGGCGTGGGTACCGGCGCGTTCGCGTCCGGCATCTTCCATCTGATCACGCATTCCTTTTTCAAGGCGGTGCTGTTCCTGGGCGCCGGCAGTGTGATCCACGCCATGCATCACGCGCTCCATCACGCGGAATCGCACGCCGACGCGCAGGACATGCGCAACATGGGCGGCCTCCGGCGCGCCATGCCGTGGACCTTCGTGCTCATGCTGCTCGCCACGCTGGCGATCGCCGGCGTGCCGCCGTTCTCGGGATTCTTCTCGAAAGACGCCATCCTCGGCGCCGCCTACACGCGCGGTGAGCACGATCCTGTCTACTTCGCCTGCTGGCTCCTCGGCGTCGGTGCCGCGCTGATGACCGCGTACTACATGGCGCGGTTGCTGGCGATGACCTTCCTGGGACGGTTCCGCGGCGGCGACGCGGCGGCCGGGCACCTGCACGAAGCGCCCGCCGTGATGACCGGACCGGTCGCCATCCTGGCGATTCTCAGTGTCGTCGGCGGCGTCATCAACCTGCCGTCGCTGGTGGGCGGCGGCAGCTGGCTGGAGCACTGGCTCGCGCCGGTGACCCAGGTGGCACGGGCCGCGCTGGCGCCGCCGGCCGAGGCCGAAGGGACGGCGGCAGCGGTGCTGCTGGTGGTGGCGATTTCCGCCGCGGTCATCGGGTTGATCGCGGGGTGGCGCGTCACCGCCCGCGCTGTGATCGTTACGCCCGACCTGGCACCGCCGGAGCGCGGCTTTGCCCGCATTCTCTACCACAAGTATTACGTCGACGAACTCTATCAGCGGGCCATCGTCGATCCGGTCATCTGGTTGTCACGGCGGGTGTTCTGGAAGACCTTCGACGCCTTCCTCGTCGACCGGATCGGCGTCGGCGGCACCGCGCGCGTGGCTGAAGGGCTCGGCTGGCTCGGCTCGCGGCTGGAGAACGGCCAGGTGGCGTTCTACGTGACCATGTTCGTGGTGGGGGCGGTACTCATCCTGCGCACCCTGGTGAGGTAATCGTTGGCGTCATTCCTCGCGTCGATCGGCTACGCACACTGGATCATTCACGTCCTGCTGCTGCTCCCGGTGGCGGCGATTCCGGCAATTCTCTTTGCGCCGGCGCGGGCGGCGCGGTACATCGCCTTCGCCGTCGCGCTGACCGAACTGGTCCTCGGGATCGGGCTCTGGTGGGCGTTCGATCCGACCCGCTCGGGCATGCAGTTAGCCAC
>JBOHRZ010000113.1:0-8234 GCA_050732975.1 Gemmatimonadales bacterium | reverse complement strand
GCCGGTGCCCGCCGGGTAAGCGGCGCGCCGCTGAGAATGGGGCCGGCGACGCGACGCACCTTCCTTCCATGGCTCGACCGCGAACGGCCGGATCTCGCCGCACGATACCGCCGGCACTTCGGACGACGGCGAAACACGACGCCGGCCTATCAACGGGCGCTTCACGACCGGCTATTGGCGTTGCAACGCGAGTTCGACATGGTGCTCCGGACGTCGCCGACTGACGACCCGGCGGATGACGAGAGGCCGGCTCAGGTCGAGATGTGGGAATGCGGCGCCGCCGTGGATCCGGTTATCAGAATTACGCGAAGCACCCGTCCACTTGGCGACGACTCAACGTGATCTGGCGCCGCGGCGTAGACTGTTGCAATGACATTGTTGCCACGGAAGTTCTGGATCGTAGCATTGGGACTGGCCTTGCCCGCGGTCGCCGCGGCGCAGGGCCAGAGCAGCTTCCGCAGGGCGAGGCCCACCGCATCGTACGCTGCGCGCTTCGAGCTCGCGCCGGCCGGCAACGTCGCCAGGTTCGTCGCGCACGAGAAATTGATGGTGAATATCATCGAGAACGACGCCGTCGGTTCCACGTCCGCCATCACCGGCGGACTTGAGGTGGATGCTGCCGGAAAAATCGATCCGGCACGATCCAGCTTCACCGTGATGCTCGATTCATTGCGGTCGGATCGCGCGACGCGCGACCGATACATCAAGAGCCACACGCTCGAAACCGATCGGTATCCCGTGGCAGAACTGGTGGTGCACCAGTTGCGAGGCCTGCCGCGGCCGCTCCCCATCGCGGGCGAGGTCTATTTCTCCTTGCTCGGTGACATGACCATGCACGGCGTGACCCACCCGACGACCTGGCAGGTGACCGCTACCGCGGGGGCTGAGGGCTTTGCGGGTACGGCAACGACGGTGGTGCGATTCGAGAATTTCGGAATGTCTCCTCCGCACGTGCCGGTGGTCGCCAGCGTAGAGGACAGCATCCGCCTGGAGTACGACTTTCATCTGGTTCGCGCCAGCCAACCCTGACGCGGTCAATGCATGATCAGCGGAAGGTCCCTGGTCCAGAGTACGACCCGGTTGCGCTTGACGACCAGCCGCACGACCGGACGCGCTGTTTCCAGTGCCATGACCAGCCAGCGGCTGTCGACGATGTCAATTTCGATCCGGCCGTCAACGTCGCGAACCAGTCCGCGCGCGGCGCGCCCGCATGCCAGGACCATTCCGTCGCGCTGACACTGGCGGAGGTCACCGGCCATGTACACCGCCTTGATCGCGGTGTACCGGTGCAGCACGAGTGAATCGTCGGGCGGTACAACCAACGCGGCGAGCAGTGCCTGATCGCGGCCCAGCAGCGCGACACGCCATTCATATCCTGAAAAGAGATCCATCACCGGCATGTCGCGGGTGATCGAGTCGGGCGACATGGAACGCGGAAAGCGTACCACGATTCCCGAGTCGCTCAACGTCGCCGTCGCGGTGTCGGCCCGTGCCTGCCCGGTCGCCCCCCGCGCCAGGCCGGCAACGAACATCAGGCAGAGTGCCGGACGCATCGGCAACGATCATCGTCCTTTCCGGTTCTGCCGATAATCTCGCCCCGCCCGGCCCTGCCGGCCATCCCACTGGCAGGACGACCGTGTCATGTTTCCTCGCGTGCAGTACCTCGGCTCGTTTTCCCATCCTCCGGCTGCGGCCCCGTGTCAGACCCGGCGGCGCTGACCGGTCCGGCCTGGCCTGAGGCCGAGCACATTGCGGATCTGGCGGCGGAGCTTCCACCACTGGTGCGCTTCGGCACCTCGTCGTGGACCTACCCGGGCTGGCGCGGTCTGATATACCACACCGACTATCCAGCCACCGGCAGTTCGGCACGGCAACTCGCCGAGTATGCCCGTTGGCCCCTGTTCCGGACCGTCGGGATCGACTCCTTCTTCTATCGGCCGGCGTCGGTCGCTACGCTGCGCGCCTACGCTGATGCACTGCCGACGGGCTTTCCGTGTGCCAGCAAGGTGTGGGAGCGGATTACCGCGCATTCGTTCACCTCGCCTCGCGATCGGCCCCGCAGCGGCGAACGGAACCCCGACTGGCTCAATGCATCGCTGTTCGCCGACGAAGTACTTGCTCCGATGGTGGAGAACTTTGCCGATCATCTCGGGCCGTTGATCTTCGAGTTCCAGACGATCGCCAAACGCGAAGGCATCACGCCCGACGCTTTCGCCAACGCACTCGACCGATTCTTCGCGGCATTGCCGCGTTCCGCGCGCTATGCTGTCGAGGTGCGCAACACCGAATTCCTGACCGATGCGTACTTCGCGGTGCTGCGGACACACCGCGTCGCGCACGTGTTCAGCTCATGGACGCGGATGCCGGCCGTCGGCGAACAGTTGCTGCTGCACGATTCGATCACCACCGATTTCGTGATCGCCCGGGCACTGCTGCGCCCGGGCCGGAGCTATGCCCGGGCGGTCGATGCTTTCGCGCCGTATGACCGTATCCAGGACGAGAATCCGGCGCTCCGTAATGACCTGGCAGCGTTGGCGCGAACCGCGCTGAATCTCCGGATTCCCGCCTACGTCATCGTCAACAACCGCGCCGAAGGATGCGCGCCGCTCACGATTGCGGCAATCGCTGCGATGCTGATCGCCGCGTAGCGCGGCTCACGCGAACGGGGCGACCTCGCCCGATTCGCCACTGAGCAGTACCTCGAGCGGCGTCCCGCCGATCAGCTCGGCGCCACGCACGTCGCGGCGGGCGGCTGCGGTCGGAGCCCGCCACATCGTCCGGGCGGCGGCAAGATCGTAAGCGAGGAGCGTCACCGTCACGCCGAAGCGCGCGCGAAGCAACTCGGCCACCGCCGCAAACCGTTGGCGGCAGATCGCCACCGACCCCGAATCGGCCGCCACGGCGACCAGTTGCACTCCCTCTCCTAACGACTCCTCACGACGGGTTGCAGCACCGACGATCGCCGCCGACAGGAGCCCGGATCCCGCGAGTGTACGGGTCCAGGCGCGCAGCTCGATCCGGATCGACGGGAAGAAATCGTGCTCCGCGTCGAGGAGGCGCTGCAGGGACGCGACGAGGCGATGGTCGCGTCTGAGTTCGACGCGGCGCTCCCGGCCGCCGGAGAACTCCCGGATGATCCCCACCGCGGCAAGGTCAGCGAGAGCGAACTCCACACTCCGGTAGGCCATGCCGGACCGGCGTACCACCTCTCGATACGCGAGGGGCTCATCGGCGTTGCCCAGAATCCGAAGTACGGCGACTTTGGCCCTGGAGCTCAGGATGGCTGTGAGCGGCTCATGAACCCAACCCGAAATCTGCGTCTTCGGCATTGCAATAAAATAGGCAATAGCCTGCTTTATACAACTATCACCTCTCCGGCGGTATCGCAGATTCGACTCACGGTCTCGCCGATCTTGTTGTTCGGGGTTGACGCACCAGCCGTTATCCCGATCTGGGTGGCGTCACCGAGCCAATCGATCTCGGTGACCTCTGCCTTGCTCCTGATCGGCTGATATCGAATGACGCGCTGGCCGACGTCGATGCTGTTCGCATCCTCGATATGGTAGGTCCGCACCCCCCGGCTGTGGGAGAGCGCCGCGAGGGCACAGGTGTTCGACGAGTTGTATCCGCCGATCACCACCATGACGTCAATGGGCGCATCAAGCAGTTTGACGACCGCATCCTGACGTTCCTGAGTGGCGGAACAGATGGTGTCGAACGAGCGGAAATGCTCCCCGAGGTTCGCGTCGCCGAAACGTCGCGCCAGCGACTTGCGGAACTCCGCCGCAATCGCCAGCGATTCGCCGGCCAGCATTGTCGTCTGATTCGCCACCCCGATGCGGACCAGGTCGCGGTCAAACCGGAATCCTTCCGACGCGGCGTGGGCGAAGCGGGCGGTCAGCGCCGCAGGATCGCCTTTCCCCTCGATGTAGTCGCACACTTGTCGGGCTTCGTCCATGTCGAACAGGATCAGATAGCGGCCGCCGACGTGTCGCCCCACCTGGCTCGCCGTCGCCTTGGTTTCCTCGTGGTAGTGCTTGCCGTGGATGACCGACGTGAAGCCGTCCCGCGCGTAGCTCTCGACCCGCTTCCAGACGTTGAGCACCGAGCCGCAGGTGGTATCCACGACGACGCTGCCCAGAGCGCGCAGGCGCTCGAAGTCCGCCATCGTCACCCCGAACGCCGGGATGATCACCACGTCGTCGGGCGTCAGCCCGCTGAAGTCGAACTCGGCGGTGTGCGACGCGGATGACGGCCGGGAGCCGGGCGGCGATCCACGATGCAGGAAGGTGATCCCCATCGCGGCCAGCTTGGCGTTGACGTGAGGATTGTGAATGATCTCGCCGACGAGGAACAACCTCCGGTCCGGGAACTTGGCGCGGGTTTCGTACGCGTAATCCACCGCGCGGTCGACTCCGTAACAGAAGCCGAACTCCTGGGCGAGATGAAAGACCAGGCGACCGGCGGCGAGCCGGTTGCCGCCCGCCCGTATCGCCTCGACCACGGCACTGTGATAGTCCGCCGAACGCTGGCCTTCGATTTCGGCCTTGAGCCCGAAGCCGCGGCGGAAATAAGGGGATTCCATGTCGCTCAATTTACCAGAAGGAGCCAGCTGCAGTCTTCAGCTGCAGCCCGCTGCCGTGGTCGCGACGGGCAAATCCCGGAAGGTGCCGGTCACCTGCAGCGCATCGGTGCCGGTGATCGACTGCAGCCGGGCGTTGACGTCGCCGGACGCGACGCCGGGCGAAAGCTTCAGCCGCACCGTTCCGGAGGTCGAGCGATACATCGCCAGCGCCGTGTCGCCGCCGAGACGTACCCAGCGCATCACCATGCTGGATGCCGGACGCGCAGCGGCGCCAGCGGCTTCCGGCCGGAGAATCGCGTGCGGCAGCGCGGTGAGCGAATCCCGTTCGTACAGCACGATTGCGACGCCGGTATCTCCCGAAACCGCTTCGAGCATCCCGGTCCTGGTCACGGGACACCAGCGTACTTTGGCCGGGAGCCGCATCGATCCGCGAAGTGAGCCGCGGATCGTGAGGGAAAGCCGCGCGCTGGTTTCGCTCGAGTGTCCGGGTCGGAACGCCAACCAGACCGCCCCTGCCGCGGCCGCGATCACCGCAACGAACCATGTGATCTTTCGGCGACCGGTCATCGCGATACTTCGATTACCAGAGATTTACGGCGCAGTGGAGGGCTGATCCCATTTCGTCCGCCCGTCGCGATGAAGACCGTAAGCCCGAAGGCGGCGCCACAAAGTGGTCCGTGAAATGCCAAGAGTCTTTGCCGTTTCGGCCAGACGCCATGCGTGTGCCTCCAGCGAACGAACAATCGCTTCCTTTTCACGCTCGGCAAGGGTGGTCGGCCCCTCGCGGTGCGGCAGGAAGATCGCCTCGCCCAATTCCATCCCGCTGACGCGCAGTGTCGAAAGTCGCCCGCCAACCGGTGCCAGTTCGGGCAGCAGATCGTCCTTCTCACCGGTGGGATCGAGCCCGGCTTCGTTGAGGACGGCGCGGCCTGCCGCGTTCATATACACTATCCGACCGGCCACATCAAACACCACAACGCCCTCCTGGAATGAGTCCAGCAAGGCCTTGGCCAGAGGTGAAAAGACCGAGGGGAGGGTCGTGGTCGCCGTCATCCCGTGTGTCATGATAGGAGCTACGCCTCGCAGTAGATCGAAGTTTCACTTCGCGACGCCGGTACCTGCCGGCAGCAACCGATCGCCGCATATTCAGGGCAACCCATGATTGATCCCGTTCTCGCGGACAGCAGTTCCCAGGCGATCAACCGCTCGCGGATTCGCTCCGGGTGGCCATTGGTGGCAGCCGTCGGCGTGCTCGCCATCGGTGTCCCGTTGCTCCCTCGACTCGGTGCCGAACCCGGCTACCCGGCCGCCACCATCACGTTCGTCGCTCTCGCGCTGATCGCGATGGGTTGTGCCAACGCCGCGCTTCTCAAACTGCCGACCGATCGGGCAACTCCGCCGTTCGTGGGCCTCGCGGCGGCGGCGGCCGTCCTGCTGGCCGTGGCGCCCCTGGACCGCGCTGCAAGCGGCAGCAACATCGTCGCGTTCCTGTTAGCCGCTCCATGGCGATACGCATTACCCCCTCTGGTCGTTCATTTCGTGCTCGAAGCGGGGTGGGCGCAGCGCCGGAGAAGGTGGCTGGCGTGGATCTCGGGGTGGTACGCGATCCAGCTCGGCGTCCTACTGGTGGCCACGGCGGGGATGGCAATGAATGAGACGCCGCTCGTCGACGCGGTCGACCTGACATTTCGCAGCCTGGTGGCCGAGCCGGTGGCTGCGGTTGCTGCCATTGCCGCGATCCTTTTCGCGCTGATCACGCCGGTCCGTGGCCGGATACAGCGAGTACCGTTGTTGTGGCTGCTGCTTGCCGTTGTCGTCGGCTTCGTGCCGCTGATATTGGCGGAGTTTGTTCCGGCCTCCGCTACGGCCGTCGCTGTGAATCCAGCGCGCCTGGCGCTGGTCGCCCTGCCGGTGTTCGGCCTGGCAGCATTGCTCACCATGCCGCTGCGGGACGATCTGGCCCGGGAGCTCCTCGGCCACCGGCTGGCGGCCGACATCTACGACGGCAGCGATCTCGCCGGCGCCTTGCGGCGGGTCGCCGAGACGATTCATGAAACGCTTGGCACCCGAGGCGTCGCGGTGCAGATGCAGCGACCGGACATCCTGGCCACTGCCGGTGAGGCGAGCGGCGCGGGTTCAGGAGCCTTGCCGGCGGCAGGCGGCTACGTCGAGGAAGATCGCGCCGATCTCGCGGTGACAATCGGTCGGAGCGGCGATCCGCTCGGCGAGGTGCGCCTGATCGGGCGGACCGTGGGCGCGTTCAGTAGCATCGAGCGGGACTGGCTGGTTGGTCTGCTCCAACCGATCGGCGCTGCGTTGCGAGTTCGCCGTCGCGAGGTGGCAGTCGCCGCGCAACAGGACGCGTTCACACTCCAGCTTCGCGAGCGATATGACGATGTCAGGCGTGGGGCGCGCCACCTTCCGGGACAGGGCACCGAGACCGAGACTCCGCCGCCCCCGGTCGACGCCCGGGAAGTTCTCGCCCAGTTGACCGAAGGAATCGGCGCCGTCGAGCGACACGGCGGCGGGCTCGGCCTCGCGGCGGCGGAGGCCCGCGATCATGCCCGGGCCGGCAGCGACACAGTAGCGCAGGCGCTCGATGCACTTGCGGCACTCGCGGCCCGGGTGACCGAACTGACCAACTTCAACGCCGAAATCAGTGCCAGTAACGCCACCGTGAGCGACGTCGCTTTCCGGATCAACCTGGTCGCGAACAACGCGGCGCTCGAAGCCACCCGCGCCGGCACGGCGGGGCGCACCTTCGGCGTGCTCGCGGAGGAGGTCCGCCGCCTTGCCGACGCCACGGCATCGACATCCGCCGAGATCGGCCAGCGCGCCGCATCGCTGGCGGTGGATGTCGCCGACATCTCGGCGATCATCGAGCGGGTGCGGCAGACGCTCGCCGCCGCCATCCGCGAAGCCGAGGCAGGGGAGTTCGCAACGGAGCGGCTCAAGCAGACCGCGGCGGCCGTCGAGGACGCCGCCCGTGCGCTCGAACCGGCGCTGGCGGAAGCGAACGACGTTGCCTCGAGGCGCTCGGCTCGGGATCAGCATCTCACTGCCTCGGTGGAACAAGCCTTCAACCAGCGCACCGAGCTGGGCCGCGCGCTCCGCCTGCACTACGACGCCATCGAGCGGTTGGGGCGGGCACTCGGCCAGCCGCGTGGCTGAGTAGACGGCGACCGTCTCAGCGGCGACGGCGGCGCGGCCCGCGACCGCGCATGCCGCGTACTGCACCACGGCGGCCGCCCCGATGCGGTGGCGATTCATCACGGCGCGGACGCCGTTCGGTTTCACGCAGCAAATGCCGCATCGCTTCGATCGTGTCGGCTTCGAGAACCTCGCCGCGGCGGCGCACGGCGAAAGTGACCGGCCGATCGAACTCCGGCAGGTCCCGCGGCTGCAGCCTGCGAGCCTGACCTTCGCGCAACCAGAGGCGCACGGTGCTGCGTCCTCGGTCCACCTGATAGTCGAGCGGAACCCGGTCGCCGAGCAGGTGAACGCTCGAAGGAAGCGCGTCGAGGCTCGCACGGACGTCCGCGGGCACGACCGCGCCCACGTCAATGCCGAGCGGCTGCCGCTGAAAATCCTCCCACGATCCGATCGCCTCGAGCTGGTGGCGGATCATCGAGACGACAGCAGCCGGTTC
>JBOHRZ010000112.1:0-8243 GCA_050732975.1 Gemmatimonadales bacterium | reverse complement strand
GCAGACATGTCGAACAGTGACACCATCGCCGACCCCCGTTACCCCGTGGGCAGGTTTTCCGCACCGGCAGGAAGGGACGCGGCCGCTCTCGCCGGGTGGCGCAGCGATCTGTCGCAACTGCCGGAACGGATGCGCGCAGCGGTCGGCGGCCTCACCGATGTCCAACTCGACACCCCGTACCGGGAGGACGGCTGGACGGTGCGACAGGTGGTGCACCACGTGCCCGATTCGCATCTCAACGCCTATTGCCGCTTCAAGCTCGCCTTGACCGAAGAATCCCCGACCATCAAGCCATATCTTGAAGCCCGCTGGGCCGAGCTGCCCGACGCGCGACTGCCGGTAGCGCCCTCGCTTGCGCTGCTCGATGGCTTGCACGCGCGCTGGCTGTCGCTGATCGACGCGATGACGCCGGCGGACTGGGACCGCACCTTCACGCATCCCGAGCATCAGCGGACCGTGACGCTCTGGTACACGGCCGCGATGTACGCCTGGCATTCCCGCCACCACGTCGCCCACATCACCGCCTTGCGGGCCCGGAGGGCATGGTGAACAGCGCCTTCGCGTTGCTGGTCGCGCTGGGATCATCGGGCCTGATCCCGCCGTGGGGCGCCACCGAAATCGGCTTCAGCGTGCAGAGCACGTGGACGACGCGCCGCACCCTCACCATCACCGACAGGGCGACATTCCGGCAGCGCTGGAGCGATCTCTTCGCCGCCAGCGCCGCTCGCCCGCCGCTTCCGGTGGTGCCCTTCGCGACCGATCGCGTGATCATGATCGCGGCCGGCACGCGCCCGACCGGCGGGTATTCGCTCCGCCTCGACAGTGCCCGGGTGGTGCGGGATTCGGCGCTGATCTGGCTGTCATTGCGCACCCCGCCGCCCGGATGCGGCGTCACGCAGGAACTCACCGCGCCGGCGGTCGCGATCGCACTGCCTCGCGTTCCGTCGGCCTTCCGGATCATCACCCGGGAGCGGCCCGACACCGCCCGCTGCGACGGACACACCTGAACCCTGGAGCAGTTGCATGGAACGACAGAACGTGGAGGGTATTGGCGGCGTGGTTCTCTTCGCCGACCACGCCGACACCCTCGCGCAGTGGTACGAAAAACATCTCGGCATTTTTTTCACGCGCGAACCGGGCTCGCACGAATGGTGGTGCGCCCTCCCCGGCGCGGCGTTCGCCATTTTCCAGACCAGGCATCCGCTGGGACACGAGCGGCGGCTGGTGGAGATCACCTGGCGCGTCAAGGAACTCGACGATTTCATCGAATTCCTCGCCGATCAGGGCATCAACATCGATGAGAGACAGGAAGCGGCCGACGGCGACTACGCCTGGTTCGACGACCCGGAAGGGAACCGGGTCGAACTCTGGCAGGAAAAGGACCGCTGATCACCGCCGCCGGGTCATGCGGGTCCGGTCGGGAAACTGGCTCCGGAGCTGGCCGATCGCCTCGATCGTCAGTTCGATTCCCCGTTCGGGAAACGCGGCGACGCCGATGATGGTGACCGCCGGCGGTGAGGCGCGGTCGAGGTTGTCCAGGAGCGCCTTGCGCACCGTGGTCACCTTGGCCGCGTCGAGATCACGCACGTAGACTGTGGCGCGCACCACATCGCCGAGTACTCCCCCTGCGGCGCGCATCACCGCGCCGAGGTTGGTGACCGCCTGCTTCGTCTGGGCGGTGAGGTCCCCGGCGCCGACCAGGCGTCCGGCCGAGTCGAGCGGCACCATCCCGGACACATACACCGTGTATCCCGACCGGATTGCCTGAGGAAGCCCCGCCAGGACCGCGACATCGGGCGCGGTTACCACCACCGGCGTCGTGGGTCCGGAGGCGAATGGCTGGGGGGACTGGCCGCCCCGTTCCCGCTGCCCCGACTGCGCGCACGCGGCGAGTGGCAGGGTGATTGCAAACAGGATCGCGGTACGCATCAGGAACTCCTTGACCAGAGCGACGTTTGTTTCGAAGTATCAGGCGTTAAGGACAGGCACTCAACTTCATGACACTTTGATGTATGCCAGGTGAAGAAAATCGGTAATCGCCGACACTGCAACAACTTTGGGGCTGAAGCCCTGGTGTCGAGAGGGACTGGCCGCAACGCGGGAAATTGTGCATAGTTCATCAGGTCGCTGCGTCTCTCTAGCGTCGACCCACACGAATGGAGAAGCCAATGCGGAAGAGCTTCACGGTACTGGTTGCCGCAGCAGCGCTTGCAGGATGCGTCAGCAAGAAGCGCTACGACGACCTGGTACTCGAACAACAGAAGACCAGCGAGGCCAAGGATTCGCTGGTCCAGGATGTCATGGCCACCACGCAGATGATGGCCGACATCAACTCGCAGCTTGCCGCGGTCAAGGGACTCGGAGTCAGCCCGGTCTCCAGCAGTGACCGGGCGCTCACCGGCCGGCCCGAAGACCGCGCCGTGATGCTGGGCAAGATTCGCGAGGTCATCTCCCGCCTCGATGCCGCGGAACAGCAGGTTGTCGCGGGACGGAAGCGGCTCAACTCGATGTCTTCGACCTTCGCCACCCAGAAGAAGGAGCTGAACGAACAGCTCGACAACCTGCAGAAGTCGATCACCGACATGAAGGCGTCGGCCGAGCAGGAGGAGGCGACGATCACCCAGCAGAAGCAGCAGATCGTGGCCTTGTCGGGCCGGGTGGATACACTGACGCAGCAGTCGGCCGAGCTGACCACCGAGAACGCCGCGGTGAAGGACACCCTGACCAGCGTGGTCAACCAGGACAACACGGTGTACTACGCTGTGGGCACCAGGGATGAACTGGTCAAGCGCGGCATCCTCGTCCCCGAGGGGAGCAAGTTCCTCTTCTTCGGGAGCAAGACGCTGGAACCGGCCCGCAATCTCAAGCCGGAGATGTTCCAGCGCCTCGATCGCCGCGTCGACACCGTGCTCACGGTGCCGGAGCCGAACAAGGAATACCGCATCGTCACGCGGCAGAGTCCGTCGTTTCTCTCGGCCAATGTGCAGCAGGACGGCAAGGTGAAAGGTGACCTGCATGTGACGTCACCGGAGTTCTGGAGCGCAGGGAAGTTCCTGATCCTGGTTCGCGACTGAGGCAGCAATCGCCTGACTCGCGACTGGATCGGAACGGGAGCGGGGGCCTCGCGAAGCGCGAGGCCCCCGTTCCACATTTCGGACTCCCTTCGCCCGGCGCCTGAGCCAGATCAGGCGGCGGCCTCCCGTTCGGCGCGCAGTTGGTCGCGCGCCGCCTCGATGCGTGCCCTCACCCGGCGCTTGAGTTCGTCCACCTCCAGGCCGTCGCTCGGTTCCGGGGAGAGCACCTGGGCGACGGCTGTCGCGGGGTTGATCTGCCAGTCGTGACGGGCGATCGCGTCACGGGTACCGTGAATCACGACCGGCAGCACCGGCACGCCGGCCTCGATCGCGAGGCGGAAGGCGCCGTCCTTGAATGGCAGCAGATCGCGGCTCGGCGAACGGGTCCCCTCGGGGAACATCATCACCGATACCCGCCGGGCGAGCCGTTCGCGGCACTCGGCCATGGCGAGGCGGGCGCTGGCGGCAAAGCCCCGCCGGACCCCGATATCGCGCGCTGCCCACATCTCCCAACCCAGCACCGGAATACGCATGATCTCGATCTTGCTGAACCACTTCATCTCCCACGGAAGGAAGCAGAGCAGGGGAAGATCGGCGAACGATTCGTGGTTGGCGACGACGACGAACGGATTCCGCGGATTCGCGGGGAGCTCGCCCCGCACCGAGAAATGCCAGCGCGGCGTGAGCTTGACCATCGCCACGCCGACCAGCCGGAAGAGCCGGCCGCCGGCATAGTTCATCGGATCGACCGGCCACGCCAGCAGGCGCCAGAGCAGGATGAACGGTAAGGCGAGCACCAGGCCCACGGCCAGCACCAGCCAGGTCCAGATCGAAGCGATCGTGGTGCGCACAGCGCTGAGCGACATCGGGATGGAAGGTAACGGCCCGCGTGAATCCTCAGGTCCGGAGCACCTTCAGTGCTTCGCGGGTACCGATCATCTCCAGCGCGTGCCACGCCGCGGTGCGGACTTCGACCTGCGACTGCTTGAGCAGCGTGGCCAGTTGCGGGACGGCGCGTTCGACCTGTCGGCGGCCGAGGAGCAGAGCCGCGTCGCGCACCAGTTCGCGGCGGGCGTTGGACAAGGCCTCCAGGAGCAGGCCGTCGACATCACGACACCCCGCCAGCGCGTCGACGTAGGCGCGCCGCTCGGGACCGCGGGCTCCGGTGAGGGCAGTGAGCAGCGCCGCTGCTCCTTCGCGACCGAGCGCGTGCAACGCGCGGGTCACCACGATCGGTGTCTCGGGACGGGCCACGGCGCGGGCCAGCTCGTCCAGTGTTGCGGCCGATACCACGCGGCGGCGTTCGCGGGCCACGATCGCGGACATTTCGTCGCCGCGACCTGCCGCCAGTTCGACCATTCCCAGCAGCGCCGTGGCGAGTTGCTGATAGGCGCGGTGGTCGCGCGCTTCTTCGGCCGTTCGCAACAGTTCGTCGAGCCGGCGCTCGAAATCCTGAAGCTCGGCGTTCTGCGCGGCGATCGCCTGTGATGTTCCCTCTGCGTTGGTCGCGGCTCGCAGCCCCGGCATCTCGAAGAGGGCATCGCGCAGGTCGCCCTCGTCGACTCCGCCGCTCGCCGACACCTGCGCGTCCGGCACGTTGACGCGCAGTGCGTCGCGCACGTCGTCTGCGCTCCGGTAGCAGCCGGGTGCTGCGGCGTACACTGCCACCGCCGCGCGCCACTGGTCCGCGTCGAGGTGAGGCGGTAGTTGCAGACGCGCGGTGTGATGGGCTTCGAGGGATTGCCGCACCAGTGAAGCGCCCGGCGCCGAGAGCGGCACCGGCTGGGTGTCGATGATCAAAGTGGCAGCCGCGGTTTCCAGTCGCAGCCCGGCTTCGGCAGCGGCACGGGCCAGCAGCGCAATGGTGCGGTCTTCGGCGTCAGGGTCCCGTTGCGGCAGCCCCTGCTGGTAAATGCCCGTCGCGAACAGTGCCATTTTCTCGACCGGCATCCCCACCCCCGGCGAACCATATTTGACGATACCGCCGGCGACCGTCAGCGACAGGCCGCCGGCGTAACACGGGGCAGTATCGGCGCGGCAGGGTTGCCTCGTAGAATTGCACTGTTACCGCGAAAGGATTCTCCTGTGCCGGTACTCGACGGCGATCGTATCGTCACCCGGCTCCGGGCCGCCTTCAACCGGAGCACCCCTCGGGCCGAACTGCTGCGCCTCGCGGCCGACCTGATCCGCGATGCGGGTCCGCCCTACACGTCGGTGTACATGTATATGCTGCACGGAGGCGACCTCATGCTCGAGGCATTCAGCGGGCGTGCGACCGAACACACCCGCATCGCGTCGGGCCAGGGCGTGTGCGGCACCGCGGTCGCGACCGGCGAGGATCAGAACGTCGGCGACGTGCGGGTGCACCAGAACTATCTCGCCTGCAACATCTTTACCCGCTCGGAGCTGGTGGTGCTGATCCGGCGCGGCGCGGACATCCTCGGACAGATCGACATCGATTCTGACATTCCCGACCCGTTCGACGGCGACGAGGAACGGGCAGTGCGCCAGGTGGCGGACGCGCTCGCCGTGCTGCTCTGATCCGCCGCGTCCGCGGGGTCGATCTGTACGAGCATCGGAGCGGTACCGGGCCACCCGATGTCGTGGTGCTCCACGGCGGCCCGGGCGCGCAGCACGACTATCTCCTGCCCGGGTTCGATCGCCTGGCCCGGAAGCGACGACTGATCTACTACGACCAGCGCGGCGGGGGCCGTTCGCCGGTGCCGCGGAGCGTGTCGGTAGGCTGGCGCGAGCAGGTCGCCGATCTCGAGGCGCTGCGCGAGGCGTGGGGACTCGATCGTCTCGCCGTCTGCGGGTATTCATGGGGTGCGCTGCTGGCGATGCTGTACGCCATCGAGCACCCGGCACGGATTGACCGGCTGGCGTTGGTGTCGCCGGCGCCGGCGGCCCGTCGCGAACGGGACATCTTCGAGGCGAACCTGGCGCGCCGCAACGCGACGCCCGCGCTGCGCGCGGAGCGCACCGCGCTGCAGCAGAGCGGCCTGCGCACCACCGATCCCGATGCGTACAACAGGCGCCTCTTTGAGCTGGCAGTCGCCGGTTATTTCCACGATCCCTCGCTGGTGCACCAGCTCACGCCGTTCCGGATTACGGCGCGCACCCAGCAGGAGGTCTGGAAGTCGCTGGGCGACGATTTCGACATCCGGCCCGCGCTATCGCGGCTCACGCTCGACGCCATCGTGGTATGCGGCGACGACGATCCGATTCCGGTCGGCTCCGCAAGCGCCACCGCGGCGGCGCTGCAGGCCCCGCTCACGGTCATCCCGGACTGCGGGCATGTGCCATACGTCGAGGCTCCGGACGCGTTCGTCGCCGCAGTCGATCCCTTCCTGCCGAGTTCGGGCGCGTGAACGCGGAAGTCTCGGCGTCGACGTGAACGGGCGGCCACATCCATTCGACATTCTTTTCGGCGAATTTCGCGCCGACGGCTTCGCCGCCATTCGCGACGACCTCGGCGAGCGGTCGGACGTCAACGATTTCCTGATGTCGACGCCCGCGATCGAACTGATGCGCGAACTCCGACCGGACGAAGGCCTCGGCGATTCGGTCGACGAATTCGTCGCGCTGTTGCATGCGGCCTATCGCTATTGGCGCGATGGCGAAGTCACCCGGGTTGCAACGGAGCCGGCCACGCGCGACCTGATCGAAGGGCGTCAGGTTCGCGATCTCGACGCGCCGGCGGCGCACTACGTCCAGGTGGCCCCTCGGCTCATCTGGGGGCGGTTGATCGAAGACTCCCCATTCGAGCCGCTCGACGGCTGGTTCGTGCTCCCCGAAGACGACCGGCTCCGGATGGTGGCGTGTTTCGGCGTCCACGCCGACCGGCCCGGTGTTTCGGTGGTGGCACTCGACGGGCCGTCGCCCGGCATTTCGCGGCGTGCTGACGGGACGGCGCTCTTCGCACCCACTCTACCGGGTGCCGATGCCGCGGGGCTTGCCGTCGTGGTCGCACCGGAGGAGCTTCTCCTGCTCGCCTGGCGGGCGCAAACCGGCAAGGAGATGCCCTGATGGCCTCGATGGACCGTACCGGAGTGGCTCGCTCCCTCGAACAGATTGCATCGTATCTCGAACTCAAGGGGGAAAACCCGTTCCGGATCCGGGCCTTTCGCGCGGCAGCGCGCAGCATTCTCGGCTTCAACAAGGACCTCGCCGAGGGGATTGCCGACGGATCGCTGCCGCAAACCAAGGGGATCGGGCCGGCGATTCTGCAGATCGTCACCGAACTGGTGTCGACCGGACAGTCCAGCATCCTGCAACAGCTCCGCGCGGACGTCCCCGCAGGACTCGTCGAGATGCTCGGCATTCCGGGGCTCGGCGTCGCCAAGATCCGCCAGATCCAGCAGCAGCTCGGCATCGAATCGCTCCCCGATCTCGAGGCGGCCGCCCGCGACGGCCGGCTCGCTGCGCTGCCGCGCTTCGGTCAGCGCACAGCCGGCAAGATCGTCGACGGAATCGCGTTCCTGCGGCAGTCGCGGCAGTGGCGCCTCTCGCACCACGCGGCACAGGAAGCCGAGGCGTTCCGGCAGGCGTTTGCGCGGTTACCGCACATCCTGGCGGCGCATACCGCCGGCGAGGTGCGCCGCCGCTGCGAAGTCGTCAGTGCACTGGTCACCGTGCTCGTCGCCGATGTGCCGCCGGAGGAGGTCTTCCGTCAGATCAGTACCATGCCGGGTGCCAACGAGATCGCCGGCGAGGACGAGCGCCGCGCGACTCTGCGGTTCGCCGGCGGAAGCAGCGTACAGGTCGTCGTCACTCCGGCGCAGAACCTCGGTGTGGTCCTGGCCCAGGCGACCGGCAGCGAGGCGCACCTCGCGGCGCTGGCATCGCGGGCCGCCGGGATGGGATTCAACCTCGCGGGTACCGCGCTCTGGCACGGGAGCCGCTTCATCCCCACGCCGTCCGAAGAGCACCTGTACCAGGCGCTCGACCTGGAATGGATCCCGCCGGAATTGCGCGAAGCCGGCGACGAAGTCGGCGTACGGGTGCCGCGCCTGCTCGAAGCCGGCGATCTTCGCGGCTTTCTCCACTGCCATACCGCCGCATCGGACGGTACCAGTACCGTGGCCCAGATCGCCGCGGCATGTCGCGCGGCGGGATACCATTACGCCGGGATCACGGATCATTCCCGTGCCGCGGCGTATGCCGGCG
>JBOHRZ010000111.1:0-8299 GCA_050732975.1 Gemmatimonadales bacterium | reverse complement strand
CGCGACCGGGTATCCCGCCGCCGACGTACTCGGCAAGTCGCCGCGCCTGCTGCAATCGGGACTCACGCCGGTCGAGGTGTACCAGGATCTCTGGACGACGATCCTGCGCGGCGACGTCTGGCGCGGCGAGCTTCGCAACCGGACCAGATCAGGGGAGCTGGTATGGCACTCGGTCGCGATCTCGCCGATCCGTGGCGACGACGGGGTCATCACCCACTTTCTCGGCGTACAGGAGGACGTCACCCGGTACAAGAAGGTCATCCAGACGCTGGACGAACGTGACCAGCGTTTCCGACAGCTCGCCGAGAACATCCGCGAGGTGTTCTTCGTCGTGACCGCCGATTTCAGCGAGACGGTGTACATCAACCAGGCGTACGAAATCATCTGGGGTCGCCCGGTCGAGAGCGTCTATCGGAATCCGCGCGCGTTCATGGACGCGGTCGAGCCGGAGGATCGCGAGGGGCTCCAATCACTGATTGCCCGGAACCAGCGCGGCGAGACTCCCGATGAAGTCGAGTTTCGCGTCCGCCGTCCGGACGGAGAAGTGCGCACCGTGCTGGCGCACGCGGCCCCGGTATTGAATGAGCGCGGCGAAGTGTATCGGATCATCGGCGTGGTGATGGACGTCACCGAACGTCGACACGCCGAGGATACCGTGCGCGAGCGCGAAGCGATGTTCCGCAATCTCATCGAGGCATCGTTTCACGGCATCGTGGTGACCGAGAACGGGCGCATCACCGAGGTCAACCAGGGGATGACCGACATCACTGGCTACGCCACCGAGGAGCTGATCGGTCGCCCATCGCTTGAGGTGGTCGCCGAGGAATCGCTGCATCTCGTGGCGCACCGCATCGAGGCACGCATCGACGGCAACTACGATCTCATCGGCCGGCACAAGGATGGCCACCGGATCCAGCTCGAGGCCACCGCGCGGACGCACGAGACCGGCGGCGTGGTGCGTCGCGTCACGGCGCTGCGCGACGTAACCGAGACCCGGCTCCTCGAGGAGCAGTTCCGGCGGGCGCAGAAAATGGAGGCCGTTGGCCGTCTCGCCGGCGGCGTGGCCCACGACTTCAACAATCTGCTCACCGTGATTACCAGCTACGCCCAGATGCTGCAGCAGGATCTCAGCGAACACGATCCGCGGCGCAGTGATCTCGACGAGGTTCTCAAGGCGTCGCACGCAGCGGCGCGCCTGACCCGGCAACTGCTTGCATTCAGCCGCCGCCAGGTGCTCGAACCCCGCCTTCTGGAAATCGAGGAATCGGTGACCAACGCGGAAAAGTTGCTCCGGCGCGTGATCGGCGAGGATGTCACCCTGGTGACGGTGCTCAATCCCGAGCCGGCTCGTGTCAAGATCGATCCCGGGCAACTGGAGCAGGTCATCATGAACCTCGCCGTCAACGCTCGCGACGCGATGCCGCAGGGGGGCCGCCTCACCATCGAGACCGCGACGGTCAGCATGGACGAGACGTACATACGCGGCCACTGGCCTGCAACGCCCGGCGACTACGTGATGCTGGCGGTGTCAGATACCGGCATCGGCATGGATCAGGAGACTCAGGCACAGATCTTCGAACCGTTCTTCACCACGAAGGAAACCGGCAAGGGGACCGGCCTCGGTCTCTCCACGGTCTACGGCATCGTCAAGCAGAGCGCCGGATTCATCTGGGTCTACAGCGAACCCGGGCACGGAACGACCTTCAAGATCTACCTGCCGCGTCACGACGAAGCGGCTGCGCCGATCGACATCGGGCCACATGGCCCGGCTCCGGGGGGAACCGAAACGATCCTGTTGACCGAAGACGACCCGGCGGTGCGCAACATCTCGCAACAGATCCTGGAGCGTCAGGGCTACACGGTTCTGCCGGCTGCGGGCGCCGACGCGGCGCTGCGAATCGCCGCAGCGCGGCCGGATGGAATCGACATGCTGCTGACGGACATGGTCATGCCGGAAATCAGCGGCCGCGACCTGGCCGCCACGTTCGCCAGGCTGTACCCGCGGTCCGCGATCCTTTACATGTCCGGGTACACCGATGACGCGGTGGTCCGCCATGGCGTGCTCGACAGCAACGCGGCGTACCTGCAGAAGCCGTTTTCGCCCGACACCCTCGCCCGCAAGGTTCGTCAGGTGCTCGACGCGCGTTGACCGCCGTCAGGGATAGGCGCAGGCGCTCCAGCCACCGGAGCGTTGCGTCAGCGCATACGGACCGAACGTTTGCTGCAACCCGGCAACCGCCACGGCCACGGAGACTTCGTTGTCGCCGACCGTCCCGGTGAGGATCGCCGAGTAGTCGACGTGCCCGGGGTAGGCACCGGTCAACTGCGAATAGGTCCCACGAACACTGAATGCCGTTCCGGTAATCGGCTCGCTCGTCGTCGCAAGCGATCCGTAACAATCCGGTGATGCCTTGATCAGCAGCACCGCGCCGGTATCGCTCACGGTGAGGGCCGCCTGCGCCGAGGCCCAAGTGCCGGTCGCGAGCGCGTGATCGGACGAGGTGTCGCCGCTGCATCCGGCCAGCACAACGAACGCGCCAAGCATGACAAACCTGAGTGATCGTGTCATCGGGCATCCTCCATTGCGTCGGTCAGCGCCGGCGCTTCGTCAACAGGCGGGCGTAGATAGCCGCGTTGCCCGCGACCAGCAGAACGCCGAGCACGATCTGCGCGCCGCGGGTCAGTCCGGACGGATAGATCGTCGCGGTAATGTAGTGGTCGATGAAACCGCCGCTGTAGCCGGCTCCGCCCGCGCTGTGCCGCAGCTCGTTCTCCAGCGGCGTGAGTGGGCAGATGAATCCCGCGAACTCGATCGCAATTCCCCATGCCAGCACTGGAAGATGGAACCACGCCAGCCGCGGCCATCGCAACGCGAGCACCCCGCCGCCGATCACGAACGCGACGAAGGCGAAATGGATCACAAGAACGACATCGGCCAGAAGAGCGAAAAGCATGGAACCAGCCCGCCGCGAAGGTTGCCACAGCAATGATACGGACGCCCAGCGACCAGCGCCCAGCGCCCGGCCGCCCAGCGCCCAGCGACCAGCGCCCAGCGCCCGGCCGCCCAGCGACCAGCGTCCAGCGACCAGGGTCCCGAGCCGGAAGCCCGGAGCCTGAGGCCTGGAGCCTGACCCCTGGGCGCTGGTCGCAGGGGGCCCTGGGCGGCTGGGCGCTGGGCGCTTGGCGTATTGTTCTAGCTCAACTCCACACAGGACAAGCGATGACGGTAACCGATGCAGCGAGAGTGACCCTGATCACCGGCGCCGCCGGCGCGCTGGGCGGTGCGGTGGCCCGGACCTTGGTGGCGGGCGGCGCCCGCGTGGCGCTGGTCGACCACGACCGGGCCCGCGAGCGGCTCGAGGCAATGGCGAAGGAATTGACGGCAGCCGGCGGGAGAGCGGCGATCGTGGCCGGTGACATCACCCGGGGCGACACGTGGGCCGGCGCGCTGCCGCGCATCGAAGCCGAACTTGGCGGTCCGCCTTCGGATGCGGCACTGATCGCCGGCGGGTGGCGGGGGGGGCGGGCATTCTTCGAGGAAGTGGACGACGATACCTGGCGCACGATGATGACGATCAACGCCGAGACCATGCATCGCACCCTGCGCGCGATTCTTCCCGGGATGGTCGCCCGCGGCCACGGCAGCATCGTGGTGGTCGGCGCGCGGGCGGCCGTGCAGCCGTGGACCGCGACGAAGTCGGCGGCCTACGCGGCGTCCAAGGCAGCGGTCGTGGCCCTGGCGCAGACGGTCGCGGCCGAGGTGCTCGACCGCGGAGTGCGAATCAATGCCATCCTGCCAAGCACGCTGGATACACCCGCCAACCGGGCCGAGATGCCGAACGCCGATCCGGCAAAGCTGGTCTCGCTGGATTCGGCAGCGGGGCTGATCGCTTTCCTGCTCAGCGACGCAGCCAGAGATATCAGCGGCGCGGCGATCCCGATCTACGGACGAGCGTGAACATGGTCGGCGCGGATCAAACCGGCCAACGTCATTGGTTATCTTCCGGAGCGACATCCGTCTCCGCTTCAACCGCACGAGCCAAGTGACCGAATCCCGCCGCGCCGCCGCCCCGATCGACATCGATACCGCATGGACGGTGATCAATTCGATTCGCGTCCTCGCGATGGACGCCGTCGAGGCGGCGCAATCCGGCCATCCCGGCACTCCGATGGCGCTGGCGCCGGCGGGATACCTGCTGTGGCGCCGCCATCTCAAGCACGCACCTCATCATCCCGACTGGCCCGACCGCGACCGATTCGTGCTGTCGTGCGGTCATGCTTCGCTGCTGCAGTATTCCCTGCTGCATCTGTCCGGCTACGACCTCTCCCTCGACGACATCAGGAACTTCCGGCAGTGGGACTCGAAGACTCCGGGACATCCGGAACACGACCGCACGCCCGGCGTGGAGACCACCACCGGCCCGCTGGGCCAGGGCTTCGGCAACGCCGTCGGCATGGCGATCGCCGAGCGGTTGCTGGCGTCGCAATTCGGGGCTGACATCGTCGACCATCGCACCTGGGTCTTCGCGTCGGACGGCGACATGATGGAGGGCGTCGGCAGCGAGGCCGCGTCGCTGGCCGGCCACCTCCGTCTCGGCAAGTTGACGGTGATCTACGACGACAACCACATCACCATCGACGGGCACACCGACATCACTTTCAGCGACGACGTCGGCAAGCGGTTCGAAGCCTACGGCTGGCGGGTGCTCCATGTCGAGGACGGCAACGACCTCGCTGCGATCGACGCCGCGCTGGGCAATGCCGCGGCGCAGTCCGAACTGCCGACGCTGATCCGGCTGCGAACGGTGATCGGCGATCCGGCTCCGACCAAGTCCGATACGCCCGAAGCGCACGGCGCCCCGCTCGGCAAGGAGGAAGTGGCGCGCACCAAGGAGATCCTGCACTGGCCGCCGGAGCCGTTCTTCGTGCCGCCCGCGGCGTATCAGGAGATGCAGCCGCTGGTGAAGCTGGGCGACGCGATGGCAGCCGAATGGGAGCGGCGACTTGATGCCCGGCCCGATGCGGCCGCGTTTCGCGCCCGCCTCGCCGGCGAGCTGCCGGCCGGATGGGAAAGCGACCTTCCCGATCTCGCCGGACAAACGCTCGCCACGCGCCAGGCCTCGCAGAAGGTGCTCGAAGTGATCGCCAGAACGATCCCGGCGATCATGGGCGGCTCCGCCGACCTGGGCGGCAGCAACGGCACCAACATCAAGGTCGGCGAGATCTTCAATTACGACACCACCGGGCCACGCATGCACTGGGGCGTACGCGAACACAACATGGCCGCGGCGCTCAACGGCGTGGCGTTGCACGGCGGATTCCGGCCGTACGGCGCGACATTTCTCATCTTTCTTGACTACTGCAAGCCGGCAGTGCGGCTGTCGGCCCTGATGAAGCTGCCGACCATCATGATCTACACCCACGACTCGATCGGTCTTGGCGAGGATGGGCCGACGCACCAGCCGGTCGAGCAGCTTTCGATGCTGCGCGCGATTCCCAGCATGACCACGTTGCGCCCGGCCGACGCGGCCGAAACGGTAGAGGCCTGGCGCGCGATCATACGCCACCAGCAGGGACCCTGCGCGCTGGTGCTCACGCGGCAGAAGCTCCCCGCGCTCACCCGCAACGCCGACGGCGTCGTCGAAACCGCGCGCGGCGGATACATTCTGCACGAACCCGCTACATCGCCGCGCGCCATCGTGATCGCGACCGGCAGTGAAGTGCACGTGGCGATGGAAGCGGCGCAGACGCTCGACGCCGGCGGGATCCCGACCCGGGTCGTGTCAATGCCGTCGTGGGAGCTGTTCGCGGCGCAGGACGACGTGTGGCGCGAACGGGTGTTGCCGTCGTCTCTCACGACGCGGGTCGCCGTGGAGGCGGCCTCGCCGTTCGGTTGGTGCCGTTGGACCGGTCGGAACGGCGCCGTGGTCGGCCTGGATCACTTCGGTGCGTCGGCGCCCGCCGAGCGACTCTTCAAGGAATTCGGTTTCACCGCAGCGCATGTCGCCGCGCAGGTGCGTGCGCTGGTCGCATCGGAGCGTCCGCGATGAGCAACCCCTTGCAGCAGCTTGCTGAACTCGGCCAGAGCGTCTGGTACGATTTCATTACCCGCGACCTGATCCGGTCGGGCGAACTGGCGCGGCTGATCCGCGAGGATGCCTTGCGCGGGATGACGTCGAACCCGACCATCTTCGAGAAGGCCGTCGCCGGCAGCAGCGACTACGACGCCGACATCCATGCACTTGCCGGTGCCGGCAAGTCTCCCGATGAGATCGTCGAGGCGCTGATGGTGGCCGACGTCCAGTCCGCGTGCGACGTGTTTCGCCCGGTCTACGACCACAGCGGCCACGGCGACGGCACGGTGTCGATCGAAGTGGCGCCGTCGCTGGCGTACGACACCGGCCGCACCATCGAAACCGCCCGGCGTCTCTGGAAGGCGGTCGACCGCCCCAATCTGTTCGTCAAGATTCCCGGGACCGAACCGGGCCTCGCCGCCATCACCGCCTGTCTCGCCGACGGGATCAACATCAACATCACGTTGATGTTCAGCGTGACGCGCTATCGCCAGGTGATCGACGCCTTCGAGCAGGGTCTGGAGCGGCGTATCGCCGCCGGGCTGCCGGTCGACCATGTGCATTCCGTCGCAAGTTTCTTCGTGAGCCGGGTGGACGGGCAGACCGATCCGCTGCTCCGGAAGGCCGGCAAGGCCGGCGAGCGATTTCTGCACCAGATGGCGATCGCCAACGCCCGCGCCGCGTACGAGGTGTTCGGCAGCGCGCTGCTGTCGCCGCGCTGGCAGGAGATCGCCGCTAAAGGCGCCAAGGCGCAGCGTCCGCTCTGGGCGTCGACCAGCACCAAGGATCCGTCGCTTCCCGACACGTACTACGTCGAGGCCCTGATCGCTCCGGACACGGTGAACACCATACCGCCCGAGACGCTGAACGCCTACCGCGACCACGGCAAGCCCGAGGTGCGGATCACGCCGGCCGCCGAGGTCGACGCGGAGGCGCTGCTCGCAGCCTACGACAAGCTGGGCATCGGCACCCTGGCCGAGCGCACCGACTTCCTCGAGCACGAAGGGGTCAAGAAATTCAGCGACAGTTGGAACGCCCTGGTCGACCGGGTCAAGCAGAAGGCGAGCGCGCTGGCAGCGTGAATGCGTAAGCCGTCGCTGACAACCTGGATGTTGATCGCCATGATCGGCGGCGTGCTGATCGGGTGGCTCAACAATCGCTACTGGCCCGGGACCGACATGGCGGGGATCCTGGGCCCATTCGCTACCATCTTCCTGTCGCTCATCAAGTGCATCGTGGTGCCGCTGATCTTCTCGTCGCTGGTGGTGGGAATCGCCGGCCACGGCGACGACCTCAAGAAGGTCGGCAAGCTGGCATTGCGGAGCATCCTCTACTTCGAGGCGGTGACCACCGTGGCGCTGTTCGTCGGCCTCGGCGCGGTGAACCTGCTCCGGCCCGGCGTTGGCGTGGCGCTTGCGGCACCGGCCCCCTTGGCAACCGGGCAGCAGCTCGCCAGCACGAAACTGACGTTCGCCGCGGTGCTGACCCACGCGGTGCCGACCTCGTTCTTCGACGCCGCCGCGAGGAACGAAGTGCTCCAGATCGTGGTCTTCTCGGTGATCTTCGCCGCCGCGCTGACCCGGGTGCATGGCAAGCCGAAGGAGATGATGCTCGGCATGTGCGAGGCGCTGGCCACGGTGATGTTCCGCTTCACCGAGATCGTGATGAAATTCGCGCCGATCGGCATCGGCGCCGCCGTCGCGGTGACGATCGGCCACAGCGGCCTCGGCGTGCTCCGCAATCTCGGCGCACTGGTGCTCACGCTCTACGTCGCGCTGGTCGTCTTCGTGCTGGTGGCGCTGGTGCCGGTGGCCCTGATCATGCGGATCCCGATTCGGCTCTTCTGGAAGTACGTCAAGGAGCCGTATCTGATCGCATTCTCCACCGCGTCGTCAGAGGCGGCGCTGCCGCTGGCCATGGAGAATGTCGAAAAGATGGGAGTGCCGAAGCGAATCGTCGCCTTCGTGCTTCCTACCGGGTACTCGTTCAATCTCGACGGTTCGACGCTCTATCTCGCCGTGGCCTCGATGTTCGTGGCGCAGGCGGCCGGCGTACACCTTTCGTTCGGCACGCAACTGGTGATGATGCTCACCCTGATGCTGACATCGAAGGGGCTGGCAGGCGTGCCCCGCGCGGCGCTGGTGATCCTGTCGGGTACGCTGGCATCGTTCGGCCTGCCGGTCGAGGGTGTCGCGGTGATCCTCGGCGTCGATGCCGTGATGGAC
>JBOHRZ010000110.1:0-8320 GCA_050732975.1 Gemmatimonadales bacterium | reverse complement strand
CACCGCGACGCCGCTGGCGATCCATGCCGCGCGCGAGCGGGAGAGAATCACCGCGGCGGTGAGCAGGGCACATCCGGCAGCCGCGAGGCCCACCCCGATCCGCCGCCGGGTGCCGAGCGCCACCGTCACGAGGACCGGCAAGGTCAGGGCCGAGAAGTGGGCCATGAAATTGCGATTGCCGAAGGTGCCGCCGGGGACTCGGAGCGGAGCGAAGAGCGGGCTGCCGAAGCCATATGCCTGAGCGAGCCCGCCGGCGGCGCCAGCGACTCCGGCCGCCGCGCACCAGGCGATCAGTGCGCCGGCCTGTCCGCGTGCGGCGACTTCGCGCGCCGCGGCAAATGCCGCCACGCCGGTCAGCATCAACGCGGTGGCGCGAAATGCCAGCCATCCGTTGTGCGCGGTGAAGGAGCTGACAATCATGGCGAGCATCAGCGCGCCAAGCGCCCACTTTGCTGCCGGCCGCAGGTAGCGGAATACCGCCGGTCGCGCCACCAGAACGGCGGCCAGCGTCGCCAGCTCCGCGAGGGTTTCCTTGGGGAGCTGGTGGCGATCGAGATCGGTCGGCGCGACGGGCAGCGCGACGATGACGGCGAGCAGAAGGCCGACGCCGAGCAGGTGTGCCGCGAGACGCGCCGCGGGATCGGCGGGGCCGGATGGCGCAGGTTCGCGGGCTGATGGCGGAATGATCACGTCGGGTCAAACATACCGACTAGCTTGCAGGGTGAAGATGTCTACCCGTGAGGTGGCCCGCTCGTGACGGATTCGGTTGATCCCGATGACGGCCTGCGAGCCGGCGGCGGAGGCGGGCGCCCGGGCGGCGTCATTGTGGCCACCGACCGCGCCGTGCCTCTTGACGTCGCCGAAATCGCCGACGATCGAGTCCCCGAAGGCATGGCATGTCTGGGCACCTATCTCAATTCGCAGTTGGTGGCGCGTTGCGTGGTGCCTCCGGGCACCGCGGAATTCTTCCAGCGGCATGCCATTTTCGGCGAACCACGCCGGTTGCTGCTCGCGGCGCGCGAAGAAGCACCGGGGCTGCACTGCGAGTTGTACGCGATTGTCCCGGTGCCCGACGAGCCGCTTGGGGCCGACGAGGACGACGAACCGTGGGCCGCATCGCTCCCGTCGTCGCATTACGAGGAAGTCGTTGCGGCGGATCGCGCCGAGCACCGTTCCGACGAGCTGGCCGCCGTGCTCCTCGGACAGGTGGTACGGTTCGAGAAGGACCGCCGTCACCCCGGTTCGCTGGCGCTCGAGGCCATCGACGTGCTGTCGAGGATTGTTTCGGGTCGCGTCGTCGAAGTGGTGGACCGGGTGCTCGAGGATCTGCTCGGGAATTGACAGCGGGTGATCGAGCGACAGGTTTCTATTCACCCATGACCAAGACAATCGCGGTACCCCGATTCCAGCAGCTTGTCCCGCCCGCTGACGGTGAGCCCATCACCTTCGCCAACGGCCGGCTCAGCGTGCCGGACGTCCCGGTCATTCCCTTTATCGAAGGCGACGGCACCGGCCCGGACATCTGGAGGGCATCGTCCAACGTCCTCGATGCCGCCGTGGAGGTCGCCTATGGCGGCCGGCGCAGGATCGCATGGTTCGAAGTGTACGCCGGCGAAAAGGCGCAGACCCGGTTTGCCTCGTGGCTGCCGGACGACACGCTCACGGCGATCCGTCATTACCTGGTTGCGATCAAGGGGCCGCTGACCACGCCGGTGGGGGGCGGGTTCCGGTCGCTCAATGTCACCCTCAGGCAGCAACTCGATCTCTACGCCTGCGTGCGCCCGGTGCGCTGGTTCAGCGGGGTGCCGTCGCCGGTCAAGGACCCGGGCGCGGTCGACATGGTGATCTATCGCGAGAACACCGAAGACATCTACGCGGGAATCGAGTACGCCGCGTACAGCGATGAGGCGAAGCGGCTGATTGCGTTCCTGCAGACTGATCTGGGGGTCAAGCAGATCCGGTTTCCGGAATCGAGCGCCATCGGCATCAAGCCGGTGTCGGAGGAGGGATCGAAGCGGCTGATCCGCGCCGCGATCAACTACGCCGTCGCCGAGGGCCGGCCCAGCGTAACGCTGGTGCACAAGGGCAACATCATGAAATACACCGAAGGCGGCTTCCGTGACTGGGGCTACCAGGTAGCGCGGGAGGAATTCGGCGCGACCGATCACGACGGGGGCCCCTGGCAGGTGCTGCCCGGCGGGGTGGTGATCAAGGACATGATCGCGGACGCGATGCTGCAGCAGGTGCTCACGCGGCCTCGGGAGTACAGCGTCATCGCGACGTTGAATCTCAACGGCGATTATCTGTCCGATGCCCTTGCGGCGCAGGTTGGCGGAATCGGCATCGCGCCCGGCGCCAACATCAACTACATCAGCGGCCATGCCGTCTTTGAAGCGACGCACGGGACCGCGCCCAAGTACGCCGGGAAGAACGTGGTGAATCCCGGGTCGGTGATTCTGTCCGGCGAGATGATGCTGCGCTATCTGGGATGGGGAGAGGCGGCGGACCTGATCGTCGACGCGCTGGCGGCCACGATCGCGCAGCGACGTGTCACCTACGATTTCGAGCGGCTCATGCAAGGCGCCACGAAGCTGTCGACCAGCGGGTTCGGTGACGCTCTCGTCGAGAACATGCGCCGCCATTGAGTCGAACCAACTACGCCGTATCGCCGATGCGTCCGGAGGAGGATCCCGGGTGGGAATCATATGCCGAGACGGTATTGCGGTGGCGCACGAACCCGCCGATCACGATCGATCTGGCGCGACCGGTGACGGCCGACACTCGTCAGGCGCTGCGTCACGCCGGACTCGGCGCATCGTTCGGGCTGGTGACCCCCTGCAATCCGCGCGGCCGGCGTGCTGACCCGTGCGCCGATGCCGAGCGGATGCGTGAATTCCTGTCCGAACTCGATGGGAAGGGCGCCTGCTACCTCCGGGTGGACGGCTGGTCGCCGGACGGGCGGCATGTCGAAACGGGTGTGGCGCTCGAATGGAGCCGGGAAGAGATCATCGCCCTGGCGCGCCGGTGGGAACAGTCGGCGATCTACTGGTATGACGGTGAGCGGTTCTGGGTGCTCGGCGCGTTGACCGACGCTGCGCCGTGGCCGCTGGGGACGATGGCGTGAGCGGCCGGACGCGGGGGGTGGCGCTGCCGCGCGCCGTCGATGCATTGCTCCGCGAGTTGGTCAACGCGCTGGGCAAGACGGCGATGTATCCGCCCGGCCATCGGTTCATCTCGGAGAGCGCGGCGGGGCTGCTCGACCGGTTGCGTGACGGCATGGCGGACCGGGACACGCTGAGCATCGGCATTCTGCCGCGCGGGCTGCTGCTGGACGGCGTCGCCATCGAGCCGCTGCCCGGTGTGCTGCGGGATTTTGCCGTGCGGATGCACCGGCGCAACGTCGGCACCATCCATATTACCCGCGGAATCACGGCCGATGAAGTCGCCCGGGTACTCACCGGTCTCGCCGCCAGCGATGCGGAGGATACCGTGGGCCGCGAAGGGCTCCGGACCGAGCACGCCCGGGTCGAGCCGATGATCTACGACGTGCTGGCGTTCGGCGATCCGCTGCTGGACAGTGAGCTCGACGACACCTTCTGGACGGCGCTGGTGGAAGCGGCATTCGGGCGACAGCTTCGCGCGGGCGAGTCGCCAACCGCAATCCAGATTGCCGAGGCGATCACCGAGCGGGCGGCCGAGAGCGTCGACGCGGCCCGGCGGGTGTTCGAAGCGTTGTCGGCATTTTCTTCGGCGCTGGCCGCGCGGGGCCGGAGCGACCAACGCAGTGGCAGCGCGCGCCGCCAATTCGTCGCCGTGCTGTCGGCGTTATCGCGTCCGACACGTACCCGGGTCGTGGCCGCGGCACCGGGACCGGCAAGCCGCAGGCGCTTCCTGCGCGACACGCTGGACCTGGTGCCGCCCGCGCTGTTGCTGCAGGTGCTGGAGTCCGTCGCCGAGGCGGACGGCGAGCCGATCTCACCGCAGCTCCGCTGGCTCCTCGGCAAACTCGCTGGTGCCGACGGCGGGCCGGATTCGGCGCCAAACGGAGGATTCACGACCGAGGTGCTGGGCCTGGTGCAGCAATGGGATGGCGTTGCCAGCGACGTCGATGAAGACACCGACCCGCGACTCGGAGTACAGCCGGCGCGAACACTCGCCCTGGGACTGGAAATGGATCTGGCGTCCGAGCCGGTGCTGGTGGCGGCGCGACGGCTCGCCGATTCGGGCCGCCTGCTGGATCTCTTTCACTTGGCCGATGACAGCCACAACGATCCCGACGTCGCCCGGACGATCATCGACGCCGTACTGGCGCCGGGGCTCGTCGAGCGGCTGGTCGCGCAACCCGCGATCGAATTTCCGCTGCTGGAGCGGGTTGCATCTCACGTCGGCGCGGCTGCGGTCGACCCGCTGCTCGGCGCGCTCGGCGCGGCGGATGAGCGCGCTGTTCGCCGCCGCCTGCTCGACATCCTCATCCGGATCGGCCCCGCGTCGGAGCCATCCCTGCTCCAGCGACTGATCGGAGCGCCGTGGCACCTGGCGCGGAATATCCTGGTGGTGATGTCGAACCTTCCCGCGATACAGGACGTCGAGCCGGTGTTCGAGACGCTGCAGGGATCGGACCTGCGTGTCCGACAGGAAGCCCTGAAGGTCCTGGTGCGCCAGACCGACCCGCAGGTCAGGGAACGGGCCATTGTCGAGGCACTGGACACCGGCGAAGAATCACTGGCCCGGATGGCACTCACGGCATTGGGCGGCGAATGCCCGCCCCGTCTCGTCGCCGCCGTGCTGTCCATCCTCGGCCTCCCGGATCCGGAAATCCGGCTGCAGGCGATCCGCTCGCTGGCGGGAACCACCAATCCGCTGGTGGTGCCACACCTGCTCACGCTGGTGCGGGCGCGTCGAGGGCTCTTCCGGCGCCAGCGACTGCTGCCGAAGACGCCCGTGATGCTTGCCGCGCTCGAGGTCCTGGCGCGCCGCTGGGCAACGCATCGGCCGGTGCTCACCACAATGCAGCTCGCCGCTGGTTCCCACGATCCGGAGATCCGGGCGATTGTCGGAGCGCCGCGGTGACCGGGCCGGTGCGAGACGCCGTTCCGGTGCTCCATGCGCTGGCGCAGGCGCTGGCGGTGACGAACCTCTACTCTCCCGGCCATCCCGCGACCAAACTGAGTGGCGACAATCTCTGGAAGTCGCTCGAAACGCTGTTCGAATCCGACCCGCATCCGATCTTTCTGTTCCTCGGCTCCGCGCCGGTATACGGTGGCAGGGCCCTGCACGAAATGCGCGAGTGGCAGAACGGCACCCGGCTCGCCCATTGCGGGATTCAACGGCTCGAATTCGATCGTGAGGCCATGACCCGGGCTGCACTGGACGAGGCACTGCAGCGGCTGGCCGCGCGGCTCGCGGCGGGGGCGGCGCCGGCCGAGTCCGAGCCGGATCTCGAAGGCATCGCGTTCGGGACCGTGACCGTCCTCGAGCAGCAGCAGGCCGAAGCCGCCGAGACGGAGGAGACCGACGCCACGGCCGATGCGGAAGGCGGAGAGGTCCGGATCGATCTGGCCGATGAGTTCGACGCATTGCGGTACGTGATGAGTGAAGCGAGGCAGGGCAGGGTGGCACGCGCGGAGGCGGAAGCCGTGGCGCGCATCCTGGGAACCATGGTGGACGAACATCCGACGATGCGCGCCGGCTACGGCGACGACGCCGACTACCAGGTCGTGCACGCGACGAACACTGCGGTGCTGGCGATGGTGGCTGCGCCGCTCGCAGGCATGGACAGCGCGGCGCGCCATCAGCTCGCGGTGCTGGCCCTGCTGCACGACATCGGGATGGCGCGTCTCGGCGTCGATCTCGGCAACCGTGCCCGGATCACCGACGAGGAGCGCACCGTGGTCGAGGCGCACACCAGGCTCGGCGCCGAGCTGCTGCTGCGGAGCGGCGGCCGCGGCATGGAGCTGGCGGCCGTCGTGGCGTTCGAGCATCATCTGCGGCCCGACGGAACCGGGTATCCGGCGCGGCGATTTCCGGCGGCGGCGCACTGGGCGAGCAGAATGATCGGGTGCTGCGCCGCGTACGCCGCAATTCGCGCACCACGGCCGTACCGGACCGCGTGGCCGGAAGATCGGGCGTTGCGCTCTATCGAGGACAGCGCCGGGACCGTCTTCGATGCCGAAGCGGCAAATCTGTTGGTCGCAGCGTTGCGCGCGTACTGACCATGCGGCTCGGCCCGCGGCTCAGGGTCGCGATCGCTGCCGTGCTCTTCTCGACCGGTGGCGCGGCAATCAAGAGCGCCACCTTCAGCGCCTGGCAGATCGCGTCGTTGCGCTCCGGCGTGGCGGCGATCATCATCCTCATCCTCGCGCCGCGGGCGCTGCGAGGCATCGGCTGGCGGCCGGCGCTGGTCGGGGTGGCGTACGCTACGACGCTGGTGCTTTTCGTGCTGGCCAACCGCCTCACCACCAGCGCCAACACCATCTACCTGCAATCCACGGCCCCGCTGTACGTGGTGCTGCTGGCGCCGTGGTTGCTCCACGAGCGGATCAGGCGCCGGGATGTGCCGATCCTGGTCGCCTTGCTGGGCGGGTTGATCCTGGTATTTCTTGGCGCCGACCGGCCCACTGCCACCGCGACCGATCCGGCACGGGGTAACTTTCTCGCGGCGCTGAGCGGGGTGACCTATGCATTGCTCCTTTGCGGACTGCGCTGGCTCGGGAGCGAACGGGACGTCGACCGGGGAATCGCCGCGGTGATGCTGGGCAACGTCATCGCCTGCCTGGCGGCGCTGCCGATGGCGATGCCGATCGGGCGGCACTCCGGGACGGCATGGGCGGGAGTTCTATATCTGGGAGCCTTCCAGATCGGGGTGGCGTACCTGCTCGTGGCGTCGGCGTTGCGATACCTTCCGGCCATCGAGGCTTCGTTGATGCTGCTCGTGGAGACGGCGTTGAATCCATTCTGGGTCTGGGTGCTGCTGGGTGAAATACCAACCGTTTTCGCGCTCATGGGCGGCGCGCTCATCGTCGGCGCGACGATCGTGCAGGCAGTGCGGGCGCCATCGGCGGTGCCGGTGCCGGACATTCTCTGATGGCGGAAACCCTGATCGAAACCGTCCGGGTGATCGATGGGCTTACGCCGCTCTGGCCGCTCCATCGGTGGCGGCTGCTCAACAGCGTGCTGGCGCTGGGAGTGCCGCTGCCAGAAATCGAACCTCCGGCCGGCGGCGGCGATCGCGTGGCACGAATGGAACTGACCGACGGACTGGCACGCTGGACCGATCGGGAGGTCGAGTCCACGACCGAGCTGTCGCTCTGGATCTCGCCGGCGCCGCACCGCGGCTATGCGCACAAGACCGGATCGCGCGCCTGGCTCGAGGCTGCATGTACCACCGGGCAGGCAACGGGCGCCGACGATGCGCTGCTGTTCGACGAACAGGACCGCCTGGTCGAGGCGACCCGGTGGGCGATCGGATGGTGGGAGGGCGAGCAGCTCTGCTTCCCGCCGTTCGCTCTTGGCGGTCTGCGGAGCGTCGCGCGAGCCCGGCTGACGGAGATGGTGCGCGGCGGCGTCCGGGAGGGTATCCTGCGCCGCGACGACCTCGCCAAGCGGTCGTTCCTCGCCTGCAATGCCGCGCGAGGCGTGGTCTCGGTGACCATCCTGAACGGCACGCCGATCGTACCGGATCAGCGCACCGCGGCGCTGGCCCGCCGATTCTGGACCCGTGCCGACGCTTGACCGACCTCGCCGCGGGGGCCATTTTTCGCGCCGCGCGGCACCGTGGTGCTTGTAGCTCAATTGGTTAGAGCGCCGGACTGTGGCTCCGGAGGTTGCGGGTTCAATCCCCGTCAGGCACCCTGCCCGGCCGCACGAAGGTCCGTAGCTCAATTGGTAGAGCACCGGTCTCCAAAACCGGGGGTTGCAGGTTCGATTCCTGCCGGGCCTGCTTCGCACTGCCGAAGACGTCCGTTCGCTGCGCAGCGGGTGCGAGCCGCCGAGCGGTCGACGTCTGAGAGGAGCGCGAAGGTTCGGCGGGACGACGACATTCGATGTGATGCCCGGCGCTATCGTCTAGGGGCCCAGGACACAGCCCTCTCAAGGCTGGAACACGGGTTCGAATCCCGTTAGCGCTATGTTGTACGCCGGGCAACACGGGAAGAGGGCCCCATCGTCTATCGGTCAGGACGCGACCCTTTCAAGGTCGAAAGACGGGTTCGATTCCCGTTGGGGCTATGCGCGACGCCTCGATAGCTCAATTGGTAGAGCACGTGACTCTTAATCACTAGGTTCCAGGTTCGAGTCCTGGTCGGGGCATTGAGCGAACCCC
>JBOHRZ010000109.1:0-8339 GCA_050732975.1 Gemmatimonadales bacterium | reverse complement strand
ACACAACACGATCGCCTCACTCGGGAATCCGCTCCACCATGGCAAGGTAGGCGGAGACGCGTTCGACATCGGGGCGCACCTGGCGGCACATGCGCCAGGTATCGCGCGCGCCGGCAGTGTCGCCGGCGAGATAGCGGGCCATCCCCAGCTGCACGCGTGCTTCGATGTTGTCCGGTCGCGCTGCCAGCACCACGCCGAGTTCCTCCCTCGCCTGAAGCGGATTCCCGGCTTCGAGCAGAAGTCGCGCGAGGCGGACCCGCAGGTCGTGGAAGTTGGGACCCAACTCGGTCGCCCGGCGATATTCGCCGATTGCCGCGTTGAGGGCGTGCGCCTCGGCGTAGAGATCTCCGAGCCGGGCATGCTCGTTGGCGAGCCGCGCCGCCACCGGCGCGGTAAGCCCGGCGACCGGCGGTCCTTCGGCGGCGGCGGCCGCCGCGAACGACTCGGCCGCGTCCGCAGATCGGCCCAGTTGATTGAGGGTCAGGCCACGGTGCAGCAGCGCCTCGAGGTAGCGTGGATTCAGCGCCAGCGCCCGATCGAATTCGACCAGTGCGTCGTCGGGACGATCCAGCAGCGCGAAACAGAGTCCTCGCAGATGATGCAGGTCGGCGTAATCGCGCCCGTCGCCGGCCAGGTCCTCCAGCGACAGCAGCGCGCCATAGTAGTCGCGATTGGCGAATCGCTGCCGGGCGAGTTCGAGAATGCCGCGGGCGCTAACGTCCATGTTCCACCTGACGGAAATACGCGATCGTGGATGCCAGTCCTTCGCGAAGGGCAACCCCGGGTTCCCAGTCGAGGAGGGCACGCGCAATGGTGATATCAGGCTGCCGTTGCCGCGGATCGTCGGCGGGCAGCGCGCGATACACCAGCTCCGATCCCGATCCCGTCAGTTCCAGCACCAGCGACGCCAGCTCCAGCATGGTGAACTCGCCGGGATTGCCGAGATTGGTCGGGCCGGTGCGGTCACTGCGGAAGACCCGGTAGATCCCCTCGACCAGATCCGATACATAACAGAATGAACGCGTCTGCTTCCCGGTTCCATACACGGTCAGCGGTTCGTCGCGCAGCGCCTGGACCACGAAATTCGACACCACCCGCCCGTCCTCGGGCCGCATCCGCGGTCCGTAGGTGTTGAAGATCCGCACGATCCGGGTATCGACGCCGCGACTCCGGTGATATGCCATCGTGGCCGCCTCGGCGAATCGCTTCGATTCGTCGTACATGCTGCGCTCGCCGATCGAATTGACATAACCCCAGTAGGTCTCCGGCTGCGGATGCACCTCCGGATCGCCGTAGACTTCCGACGTCGACGCGAGCAGGAATCGCGCCCCTTTCGCCAGCGCGAGCTCCAGGCCATTCATGGTGCCGGCCGAACCGACGCGAAGGGTCTCCAGCGGAAACCGCTGATAATCGGGCGGGCTTGCGGGCGAAGCGAGATGCAGCACGCCGTCGAGTTCGCCGTCGACGCTGAACGGCTCGCTGACGTCCTGTTCGATGAAGGCGAAACCGGGATTGCCTTCGAGGTGCGCGAGATTCGCCGCGCGTCCCGTCAGGAAGTTGTCGAGGCCCACCACGGTGTGCCCGTCGGCGAGAAAGCGGTCGACCAGGTGCGACGCCACGAACCCGGCGGCACCGGTGATGGCGACCCGCATCAGTTCGGCGCTCCGGACGAAGTCTGGCCCGCCGAGAGCGGCCTGCCGATTCCGGCGTAGCGGAATCCGAGCGCCACGAGACGGTCGGGCTGGTAGAGGTTGCGGCCGTCGATGATCACCGCCCCGCGCATCGCCGCGCGCATCCGCGCAAAGTCCGGTGTCCGGTACACCAGCCACTCGGTCACCACGCACAGCGCGTCGGCGCCGGTCACGGCCTGGTAGGGGTCATCAACCAGCTCGACGCGATCGCCCCAGATCCCACGCGCCACGGTCATCGCCTCGGGATCGTGGGCCCGCACCCGCGCATTGCCGGCGAGCAGCGCCTCGACCAGGGTCACCGCCGGGCTCTCGCGCATATCGTCGGTCCCCGCCTTGAAGGCCAGTCCCCAGACGCCGATCGTCAGTCCTCGCACCTCGCCCACCGCGGCGACGAGCTTGCGGAAGAGCGTCTCTTTCTGGCGGCGATTCACCGCTTCGACCGCATCGAACAGTTCCGGCGACATTCCCACCGCGCGCGCGGTGTGCGTCAGCGCCTTGACGTCCTTGGGAAAGCACGACCCGCCGTAACCCGGCCCCGGAAACAGAAACGCCGATCCGATCCGCGAATCGGACGCGATCCCGTGGCGCACGGCGAGAACATCGGCGCCGACCCGCTCGCAGAGGTCCGCGATCTGGTTCATGAACGAGATCCGGGTGGCGAGCATCGCGTTGGCGGCATACTTGGTCACCTCCGCGGAGGGAATGTCCATGAAGAGGATCGGCGAACCGCTGCGGACGTACGGGGCGTACAGCTCGCGCAGCAATTCGGTGGCGCGCGGATCGTCGACCCCCAGCACTACGCGATCGGGCTTCATGAAATCGTCGATCGCCGCCCCCTCCTTGAGGAACTCGGGGTTGGACGCCACCGCGAATGCCCCGGTCGTCACCGCGCGGATCGCGGCCCGCACCCGTTCGGCGGTGCCGACGGGAACGGTCGACTTGGTGACCACGACCTTGAACCGGTCGAGATTGCGCCCGATCACCTCGGCCACGGCAAGCACGTGCTGGAGATCCGCGGAGCCGTCTTCGCCGGGCGGCGTCCCGACGGCGATTAACACGACGTCGCCGTGGCGGATCGCGGCCGGGAGATCAGTGGTGAACCGCAGACGGTGCTGCGCCGCGTTGCGCTCCACCAGAGCGTCGAGTCCGGGCTCATAGATCGGCAACCTGCCCTGCTCCAACCCGGCGATCTTCCCGGCGTCGTGATCGGCGCAGATGACCTCGTTGCCGGTCTCCGCGAGGCACGCCCCGGCGACCAGCCCGACGTAGCCGGAACCGATCACCGTGACCCGCACTACGGCACCTTGGCGAGGACGTGGCGCGTGTCGACGATCAGCTTCGCGGCACGCTTGACCAGCGGCCAGTCGATGCCGGTGTGGTCGGTGACCACCAGCACGGCGTCAACGCCGCGCAGCAATTTCTCCGAAAGCGCCACCGATTCGTAGTCGTGTCCGCCTTCGGAAAACTTCGCGACAAACGGATCGTGATAGAGCACCGATGCGCCGTACTGGTGCAGCAGCGCCAGAATATCGAGCGCCGGACTCTCGCGCAGGTCGGAGATGTCCTTCTTGTAGGCCACCCCGAGCACCAGCACCTTCGCCCCACTGATCGCCTTGCCCTGCGTGTTGAGCGTGTCGATCAGCTTGCGCACCCAGAACATCGGCATCTCGCTGTTGAGCTCGCCGGCGAGATCGATGAACCGGGTCTTGTAATTGAGCCCGCGCATCTTCCATGCGAGGTAGTGCGGATCGATCGGAATGCAGTGGCCGCCCAGTCCCGGCCCCGGCAGGAACTTCATGAAGCCGAACGGCTTGGTCGCTGCCGCCTCGATCACTTCCCACACGTCGACGCCGAGCTTGTCGCAGACGATGGCCATCTCGTTCACCAGCCCGATATTGACGCTGCGGAACGTGTTCTCCAGCAACTTGACGAGTTCGGCCGCCTCGGTGGTCGACACCGGAACCAGCGTATCGATCGCCGGTGCGTACATGGCGCATGCCACCCGCCGGCAGTCCTCGGTGATGCCGCCCACGACCTTGGGCGTGTTCTTCGTGCCATAGACCGGATTGCCGGGGTCGACCCGCTCCGGCGAGAACGCCAGGAAGAAGTCCTCGCCCACCTTGAGCCCGGTGTCTTCCAGTGCCGGGAGCATGATCTCCCGCGTGGTGCCGGGATACGTGGTGCTTTCGAGGATGATCACCTGACCGCGGCGCAGCGTGGCCTTCACCGCGTCGGTCGCCGCCACGATGAACGAGACGTCGGGATCCTTGTATTTCGAGAGCGGCGTCGGCACGCAGATCGAGATCGCGTCGGCGTCCTTGAGGCGCGCCTTGTCGGCGGTCGCTTCGAAGCAGTTGCTCTTCCGCAGCTCGGCGACCTCGGCGTCGGACACATCCTTGATGTGCGACCGGCCGGCGTTGAGGCCGTCGACCACATGCTGCTGAATGTCGTACCCCAGCACCCGGAAGCCCGCCCGACCGAGGCCGACCGCAAGCGGCAGCCCCACGTAGCCCAGCCCCACGATGCCGAAGGTGATGTCGCGGCGCGCCGCGCGCGCGATCAGTTCGTCGGCCAGACTCATGTTGTCTCCACGTCCATTGGGACGCCGCCCGCGGCGAGCGACCGGCTCGCCGCTTCGAGAACCCGGACTACCCGCACTCCGTCGATCGCGGTGGTCCGCTCCGGGGCGGCTCCCCGCGCCACGCGCACGAAGTGGGCCAGCTCGATCGGCAGAGGCTCGCCGCCCGGTACCTTGGGAATCGAGATGTCGCCCTCACGCAGCATCAGCGACTCCGCCGCCGTGACGAATGCCTCCTTGCGGTCGACGCCCTTGTCGTAGATCCGCAGCTTCTCCCGCGGCGCCATGTCGTCGAACACCGCCATCTGCTTCGAGCCGACCAGGGTGAGCCGGCGCTCCTTGTGCGGATCGAGCCACGAAAGCTGCGCGTGCCCGATCACGCCCGAGGCGAACGTCATCACCATGAAGACGACGTCCTCGATGCCCGGCTGCAGATAGGCGTGCCCCGTTGCCGCCACCGTCGTCGGCGGCGCATCGAGAAGATGCAACGCGATCGAGACGTCGTGCGGCCCCAGCGACCAGAGCGCGTTCTCGTCGGGCCTCACCTGGCCGAGGTTCACCCGCTGCGAATACAGATAGTACGGCGTCCCCAGCGAACCGTCACTCAACTTCCGCTTGAGCAATTCGACGATCGGATGGTGCACCAGCAGGTGGCCCACCAGCACCGGAACGCCCTTCTTCGCCGCCGACTCGGCCATCCGTTCGGCGTCGGCGACGGTGAGGGCGAACGGCTTCTCGACCAGCGCCGGAATGCCGGCCTCAATTGCCATGAGCGTCATCGACGCGTGCACCGGGGCCGGCGCAGCGATCACCACCGCCTCGACCTTCGCCCACATTTCACCCGGCTTTTCGGTGACAAACACTCCGGGATACTGCGCCGCAATCCGCTCCCGGGTCTTCGGATTTGCGTCGCACACGGCGGCGAGCTCCACGTCGGACATCCCGGCGAGGGTGCGGACGTGATTCTTGCCCCAGGCGCCGGCCCCGATCACGCCGACCTTGAGTCGGCTCACCCGTAGAACTCGCGAATCGCCCCGACGACCTCGTCCTGCTGCGCATCGGTCAGCTCGGGATACACCGGCAGCGAAATCACTTCCTTCATCGCCTGCTCGGTCACCGGCAGCGACCCCATCGTGTAGCCCAGATCCGCAAAGCAGGGCTGGAGGTGGAGCGCAATCGGGTAGTAGATCATGCTGCCGACGTTACGCTGTTGCAGAAAGGTGCGCAGCTCGTCGCGGCGCTCGGCCCGGACGGTGTATTGATGGAAGATGTGTTCGTTGAGCGGATCGATCACCGGCGGCTTGACGGCGCCGAGCCCCTTGAATGCGACAGTGTAGCGGCCAGCACGCTCACGGCGAGCTGCACTCCAGGCGGCCAGGTGCGGCAGCTTGGCCAGGAGGATGGCGGCCTGCAACGTGTCGAGCCGCGAATTGAGGCCGACCTCTTCGTGATGATACTGCTTGGCGCCGCCGTGGACCCGAAGCTTCCTGAGGCGCGCCGCCAGGGCATCGTCCCGGGTGGTGATCATCCCGCCGTCGCCCCAACCACCGAGGTTCTTGCTGGGGAAGAATGAGAAGGTCCCCGCGGTGCCGAGCTCGCCGGCCATCCGCCAGGTGCCGTCGACCTTGCGCCGGGCGCCGATCGCCTGCGCGGCGTCTTCGATCACCGCCAGCTTCCGTTCGGCCGCCAGCGGGAGAATCTTCTCCATCGCGGCCATCTGGCCGTAGAGGTCCACCGTCACGATGGCGCGGGTGCGCGGCGTGATCGCTGTGGCGATCGCCTCGGGCGAAATATTGAAGGTCGCGGCGTCGATGTCGACGAAAACAGGCCTGCCGCCGCCGTTGTGAATCGCGCCCGCCGTTGCGAAAAAGGTGAACGCCGGAGCGATCACTTCGTCGCCGGGTTTGAGGTCGAGCGCCTTGATCGACAGGAGCAGCGCGTCGGTCCCTGAGGCGCACGCAATCGCATGGTGAACGTGCGACAACTCGGCGATCGCCTTCTCGAGCTCGGCGATCTCGCCGCCCATGATGAACTGCTGCCGCTCGATGACGCCCATCATCCGGGCGAGCACTTCGTCCTTGATGGTCGAATACTGCGCCTTCAGGTCCAGCATCGGCACACTCATGCCGCCGTCCCTTCCCTGGTCACGAAGAGCCCAACTGTATGCAGCCGACAAACTTAGCAGCAATGGACCCGGGATCAAAACCGCCGGGATCGGGCTCCGGGATGGCGGTCAGCGGCCGACGGCGCGCAGCACGCCCTCGGCCTCCTGGTACTCCCAGCCGCATTCGGCGCAGGTTGCCTTGCCGTTCCGGAGCGAGACCCGGATGCCGCACTGGCACATCCACCCCACCCGGCGGGCGGGCACCCCCACCATCAACGCGAAATCAGGGACGTTGCTGGTCACCACCGCGCCGGCCCCGATGAAGGCATACTCGCCGAGAGTGGTCCCGCAGACGATCGTGGCGTTGGCGCCGATCGAGGCGCCCCGGCGCACCAGCGTCTTTCGATACTCGTGTTTGCGCGAAACGTGACTTCGCGGATTCATGACATTGGTGAAGACACAGCTCGGCCCGCAGAAGACGTCGTCCTCGAGTTCGACGCCTTCGTAGATCGACACGTTATTCTGGATCTTCACGTTGTTGCCGATCTTCGTTCCGGGCATCACCACGACATTCTGGCCGAGGTTGCACCGCTCGCCGATCACCGCGCCGGGCATGACATGCGAGAAGTGCCAGATCTTCGACCCCGCGCCGATCACCGCCCCGTCGTCGACGTACGCCGATTCGTGCACGAAGAAATCCGCCATGCGGTTCCGCCCCCTTCGAAATTGAGGTCCGAACATAAAAGATAGGGTGAGGAGAAGGGGGCGACGAAGGTGAGGGAGGAGAGAGACGGAGGGGATGAATGTGACGGAGGAGGGGCACCGCTGAGAGACCTCCTCCGTCTCCTCCGTCCCCTTCGTCTCTCTCCTCCGTCACCTTCGTCACCTCCTTCACCTCGATCCCTGTGCTCTCCCTGCTCTCCCCGCTCTCCCTGCTCTCCCCGCTCTCCCTGTTTATGCGCCGTGCAACGCCGGAGCCAGCCATCGTCGCCCCACGGGACACGAGGTATACTGGCAGGGACACTGAACGGAGCCCGCGGTGCTCGAACTCGACGACGCGACAATCCAGAACCTGGAACTCACCGCCAATACCATCCGCGAGTCGATCATCTCGATGCTGCTCGCCGCCGGGAGCGGGCACACCGCCGGGCCCCTCGGCATGGCCGACATCTTCACCTATCTCTATTTCCACCGGCTCAAACACGATCCCAAACGCCCCGACTGGCCGGATCGCGACCGGCTGGTGCTCTCCAACGGGCACATCTGCCCGGTGCTCTACGCGACGATGGCGCACGCGGGGTACTTCCCCGTCGACGAGCTCAAGACGTTGCGCAAGTTCGGCTCGCGACTGCAAGGACATCCGCACCGGGAGTGGCTGCCGGGGCTGGAGACCAGCTCCGGGCCCTTGGGCTCCGGGCTCTCCCAGGCGACCGGGATGGCGATCGCCGACCGGATCGACGGCAAGGACGGCGACCGGACCATCTTCTGTCTGATGTCCGACGGCGAGCTGGATGCCGGCACTACCTGGGAAGGCGGCATGCTCGCCGGCAAGCAGCGGCTCCGCAACCTGATCGGCATCATCGACCGCAACAACATCCAGATCGACGGCTTCACCGAAGAGATCATGCCGCTGGAACCGTTCGCCGACAAATGGCGGGCGTGGAACTGGCACGTACTGGAGATCGACGGGCATGACTTCCGCGCCATCGACGGTGCGGTACGAATGGCGGCAGCGATCTACGAGAAGCCGACCATGATCATCGCGCACACGATTCCGGGAAAAGGCGTCAAGGAGTTCCAGCGCAAGTACGAATGGCACGGCAAGCCGCCCAACGCCGACGAGGCGAAGATGGCGCTGGATGAGCTGCGCACCCTGGGCGGGAAGATCGCGGGCGAACACGAGGCGTCGAAGTGATCGCCGCCGACCAGAAGCTCAATCCGAAGATCTTCGCGGACGACGTCGAGA
>JBOHRZ010000108.1:0-8373 GCA_050732975.1 Gemmatimonadales bacterium | reverse complement strand
CGTCGAAGACCTGGCTCGTGCCCTTGCCGCGTGACGTCGGTGTGATCGTGGTCGCGGCCGGCCGCGGTATGCGGTTTGGCGGCGAGGTGCCCAAGCAGTTCCAACTGCTGGCCGGCGTTCCGGTGCTGCTGCACGCGCTGCATCCGTTTCTGGCGCACGCCGACGTGGCGAATGTCATCGTGGTGGTGCCGGACGACATCGTGGCCGAGCCGCCGGAGTGGTTGCGCGAAGTCCGCGGCGACCGGCTGTTGCTGGTGGCCGGAGGACGAGAGCGCAGCGACTCGGTGCGCGCCGGACTCGCCGCGCTGCCGCCGGAGTGCAGCGTGGTACTGGTCCACGACGGCGCCCGCCCCTTTCCGTCCCGCGCCATCATCGACCTCGGGATCGACGCCGTGCGGCGCGGTCATTCGGCAGTGCCGGCGCTGCCGATCCGCGACACCGTCAAACGCGCCGACGACTTCGGCCGGGTGCTCTCGACAGTGGACCGCAAGGGTCTGTGGCGTGCGCAGACCCCGCAGGCGTTCCCGCGCCGGACCATCGACCGGGCGCACGCTGCCATCGCAATAGGCGAGCCGGCGTCGGACGACTCCGTGCTGGTCGAGCGACTCGGCGAGCACGTCGAACTCTTTCCGGGCTCGGCGCGCAATCTCAAGATCACCAGCGTCCAGGACCTCGTGCTGGCAGCGTGGTATGCCGAGCAGTCACCATGATTCCGTTCCGCAGCGATGACGAGGTTGATCGCGCCGCGCCGGCGATTGCCGCACATCTGGCGCGCGGCGGCTTGATTGCCTATCCCACCGAGACGGTCTACGGACTGGGCTCGGCGCCGGACGAACGGGCGATCGCGCGGCTCGCGGAACTCAAGGGGCGCCCGACCGGGAAACCGTTCCTGCTGCTGATCGATGGGCTCGCCATGCTGGCGGCCTGGGGCCTGGTGCTGACGCCGTCGGCGCGGGTGCTGGCTCGGGGTTTCTGGCCCGGGGCGCTCACGCTGGTTCTGGGTGGAGGCGAGGGGCGTCTCCCCGACACGCTGCGTGGTGCCGAAGGTGGCATTGCGGTGCGCTGGACGTCGCATCGAGGTGTGGCACGATTGCTCGGCCATCTCGGACATCCGCTGACGTCCACATCGGCGAACCTTCCCGGCGAGGCGACGGCGCCCGGCCCCGATGCGATCGAGCGGCTCTTCGCCCCGGCGATTCACGACGGCCGGCTGCTGGTGCTCGACGGCGGTGTACTGGGCAACGTTCCACCATCGACGATCGTCGACTGCACCGCGCCGCGGCCGCGTCTGGTCCGCGAGGGAGCGATTCCGCGCGCAGAATTGCGGCGTATGGCGGGAGCGATGGCGCCGTGAGCGAAACCCGCAGCATGCACGTCCTGTTGGTCTGTTCGGGGAATACCTGTCGATCGCCGATGGCGGAAGCCGTGCTCCGCAGCAAGCTCGATCGCGATCCCGACCTCGCCGGCGTCGTGGTCGGTTCGGCAGGCACCGGTGCGTGGGACGGCACGCCGGCCTCCGAAGGGGCGTACCTGGTCGCGCTGGAGCGCGGGCTCGACCTCTCCGAACACCGTGCCCGGGCCCTGACGGCCGACCAGGTTCGCGACGCCGACCTGATTCTCACCATGACAGAGGCCCAGGCGCGCCGCGTCGCCGAGGCCGGCGGCGAACAGAAGGTGCATCTGCTGGGCGAGTTCGCCGGCAACCCCGAAGGATCGCGTGAAGTGCCCGACCCGATGGGTGGTGACGTTGCCGACTATCGCGACGTCCTCACCCTTCTCGACGAGCTGCTCACGCGCGCTGTCGAGCGGATCCGCGCGGAACGCCGTCGATGAAGCTCACGGCCGCGACCCGGGTCTTTGCGGTGCTCGGCGACCCGGTCGGTCACTCGCTGTCGCCGGTGATGCACAACGCGGGCTTCCGTGCGGCGGGACTCGATGCGGTCTATGTGGCCCTGCGTCCGGAGACCGCGGCACTCGCACATCAGATCGCCACCCTGGTGCACAACGGCGGCGGCGGAAACATCACGCTGCCGTTCAAACGGGCGGCCGCGGAAATCGCGGCGACGCGCGACGAGGAAGTGATCCGCCTGAGCGCGGCCAACGTGTTCGGATCCGTCAATGGCGCGCTGCATCTCGGCAACACCGATGTGGCCGGCGTGCTCGCCGCGGTCGAACGGCTGCAACCATCCGGCGACGCATGGTGCATCCTCGGCACCGGCGGGAGTGCGCGTTCGGTGGTGGGCGCCGCCGCGGCGCGCGGTGTGCGCGTCGCGGTCGTGTCCCGCGACCGGCAACGTGGCGCAGAGTTCGCCGCCTGGGCCCGAACGCTCGACGTCGACGCCGCTGAGGCCGACGAGTGCGCGCTGGTCGTCAATGCGACGCCACTGGGGCTCGCGGAGGGCGACCGGTTTCCCATGCCGCCGGCCGACCTCGCCAGCGGCACGGCGGTGCTCGATCTGGTGTACACTGCGGCCGGTGTGACCGGCTGGGTAGCGGCCTGCCTGGCCCGCGGCCTTCGGGCAATCGACGGCCGCGCAACGCTGCTGGCGCAGGGCGTGGCGTCGTGGCGATACTGGTTTCCGGATCTGGATCCACCCGTCGAGGTGATGCGTGCGGCGCTGGACCGCCGACTGGGTTGAACTTGCGGAGCGGGTGGAGCGCTGGCTGCTGCCGCCGGAATGTCTGGCGTGCCGGCGGGCGCTTCCTCCGGGCGTGGACGATCTCGTGTGCGGAGTCTGCCGGAGCCGCTGGCGCGCGGTGCCGGACCCGATCTGTCCGCGCTGCGGCACCCACGCGCCACTGCGCCTGTCGTGCCGGGTCTGCCCGGAATGGCCGCCGGAGTTCGGTCCGGTGCGGAGCGCCGCTCACCTTGACGCGGGTGTCCGGATGCTGGTGCACCATTTCAAGTACCAGGGGTGGCAGCGGCTCGCAGCCAGCTTCGCGTTGCGGATGGCGCCGCTGGTGCAGGCGATCGATCCCGCCGACCTGGTTCCCATCCCGTTGTCGCGCCGCCGCCGCCGGCAACGCGGGTACAACCAGGCCGAGGAACTGGCTGTCGAAATCGGCCGCCTGGTCGATTATCCGGTGCGTCCGGCGCGACTCCGGCGACTGCGCGACACACCGACGCAGACCGCGCTCACCGCCGAGGAACGGCAGGCCAACCTCGCCGCCGCGTTCGCCGCCGCCGGCGAACGTCCTGCCATTCTGATCGACGATGTCTTCACCACCGGCGCCACATTAGTTTCGGCGGCGACGGCGTTGTTGGCGGAGGGAGTGCCGTGGGTGGCCGCCGTTACCTTCGCCCGCGCCTAACCGCCGCTGGCGGGCGCGGCCGGGTCGTGAGTCATCTTCATTCAGGAGCAGGAGGCGTCAGATGCCGATTCGCGTAGGGATCAATGGTTTCGGCCGAATCGGCCGCAATATCGTGCGTGCCGCCCGCGAGATGGGCGCGACCGACGTCGCGTTCGTCGCAGTCAACGATCTGACCAATACCCAGACGCTGGCGCACCTCCTCAAGCACGACTCGGTGCACGGTCGATTCCCCGGCGAAGTCCGAGCGGCGGGCGATGCCATTGAAATCGACGGCAGCAGCCTGAAGGTGCTGTGCGAGAAGGATCCGGCGAAACTGCCATGGCGCGACCTCAAGGTCGACATCGTGGTCGAGTCGACCGGCCGCTTCACCAGTCGCGACGGCGCGGCGCAGCATCTCGCCGCCGGCGCGAAGAAGGTCCTGATCTCGGCGCCCGCCAAGGGCGAGGACAAGACATTCGTCTACGGCGTGAACCATCTCGACTACGATCCAGCGGCGCATCATGTCGTCTCGAACGCGTCGTGCACCACCAATTGCCTGGTGCCGGTCGTGAGCGTGATCCGCGAGGCGTTCGGCTTCGTGCGCGGTTACATGACGACGGTACACAGCTATACCAACGATCAGCACGTGCTCGACCTGCCGCACAAGGACCTGCGCCGCGCCCGCGCCGCGGCGATGTCGATCATTCCGACCACCACCGGTGCCGCGAAGGCGACCGGGCTGGTGATTCCGGAGCTCAAGGGGAAAATCGACGGCATCTCGCTCCGGGTCCCGACCCCCGACGTATCGATCGTCGAACTGGCATGCGAACTGGAGCGCCCGGCCGCGGCCGACGAAGTGAACGCTGCGTTCCGCACGGCCGCCGCAGGCCGGCTCAAGGGCGTGCTCTTCGTCAGCGACGAGCCGCTGGTATCGGTCGACCATATCGGCAACCTGGCGTCGAGTACCGTCGATGCGGCGTTGACCGCGGTGGTCGAAGGCAAGCTGCTGCACGTGTCGTCCTGGTACGACAACGAGATGGGGTATTCCGCGCGCTGCGTCGACATGCTGCGCTACATCGGCGCGAAGCTATGAGCAAGCGCACGCTGCAATCGCTCGATCCCGCGCATCTCGACGGCCAGCGCGTCGTGGTGCGGGTCGACCTGAACGTGCCGATCAAGGACGGCGTCATCACCGACGATACCCGGCTCCAGGCGATCCTCCCGACGGTCAACTATCTGCATGCCCGCGGCGCCCGTGTCGTGCTGCTGTCGCACCTCGGCCGCCCCAGGGGCAAGCCGGAGGAGAAATACTCGCTGCGCCCCGTCGGCCGGGCGCTGGAGAAGGCGCTGGGATTTCCGGTGACGTTCCTCCCCGATCCGGCCGGGGCCGATGCACCGGCGCAGGTACGCCATCTGCCGCGTGGCGGCGTGGCGCTCGGCGAGAACACCCGCTTCTACCCCGGCGAGGAGCGAAACGACCCCGAGCTGGCAGACCGCTTCGCCGCGCTGGGCGATCTCTATGTCAACGACGCCTTCGGCGCTGCGCATCGGGCCCACGCCAGCACCGAGGCGATCGCGCATCGCCTCAAGCCAGCGGTCGCCGGTTTTCTGATGGAGAAGGAGCTGCGGTTTCTCGGCGAGGCGCTGGCGAACCCGGCGCGCCCGTTTGTCGCCGTGCTCGGCGGCGCCAAGATCTCCGGCAAGATCGATCTCATCGGAGCATTGCTGCCGCGGGTCGACCGGGTGCTGATCGGCGGCGCCATGGCATGCACCTTTTTCCGGGCAATGGGACTGGAGACCGGCACATCGCTGGTCGAGGACGACCGCGTCGACATGGCGAAGGCGCTGCTCGGCAAGGCGGGCGACCGCCTGATGCTGCCGTCCGGCGCGGTGATCGCCGAGCGCCTGGAATCCGGAGCGGCGACGCGCGAGGTGGCACGGGACGCGATTCCCGCCGGGTGGGCGATGTATGACATCGACGCCGGCAGCGCGGCGGCATTTGCCGCGACGGTCACCGCCGCGCGGACGGTCGTCTGGAACGGACCGATGGGCGTATTCGAGACGCCGCCGTTCGACCGGGGCACGCTCGCCATCGCGCGGGCCATGGCCTCCGCCACGGATCAGGGCGCAGTGACCATCGTCGGCGGGGGCGATTCCGCGGCCGCGGTCGCGCGGGCGGGACTCGCCGACCGGGTGACGCACGTCTCGACCGGCGGCGGCGCGTCCTTGGAGTTCCTCGAAGGCAAGCCGCTGCCGGGCGTCGCGGCGCTCGACGACGCATGACGCCGCGGCCGCTCCTGTTCGCCGCCAACTGGAAGATGCACCTCGCCCCGGGCGAGTCCCGCACCTATCTGGAGCGCTTTCTGGCGGTCGACCATCCCCGCCACGGGCGGACCGTTCTCTTCTTCCCGCCTGCTGTATCACTGAATACCATAGCTGAGACACTGCGCGGACACGATGGCTACGGTGCCGGCATCCAGGATGTATACTGGGAGCCGAAGGGAGCGTTTACCGGCGAGATCTCGGTGCCACTGGCGCGCGACGCGGGGGCGTCGGCGGCGCTGGTCGGGCACAGTGAGCGGCGGCGGCTGTTCGGCGAGTCCGACGTCGACACCAATCGCAAGGTGCACGCGGTGCTCGACGGTGGTCTGCTCGCGCTTCTGTGCGTCGGCGAGACGCTGGCGGAACGGGAGCGCGACCAGACCGAGGCGGTGGTCACACGGCAGCTGCGCGGGGGTCTTGCCGGAGTCGCGCCGGACGTCGACCTGGTGATTGCCTACGAACCGGTCTGGGCGATCGGAACCGGCCGCAACGCCACCCCCTCCGATGCAGCCGTGGTGCACGCGGCCATTCGCCGGCTGCTCGTTGCGATGGGATTCCCGCGCGACACCCGGATACTGTACGGCGGGTCGGTGAACGGCGGCAACGTGGCGCACCTGCTCGCCGAGCCCGAACTCGACGGCGTGCTGGTCGGCGGGGCCTCGCTCGATCCCGATGGCTGGGCCGCGCTCTGCGCGACCGTCGTTGAGTCGACGGGATAACCGGCTTAGATTGGCCCCCGACTGAAGGGGTCACCGCATGTACGGTTTTCTGCTGGTCATCATGATTCTCGACGGGCTGCTGCTCTCCGTGGTAGTGCTGATGCAGGCGGGGCAGGGCGGCGGTCTTGCGTCCCTCGGCGGCGGGACCACGTCGCAGGTCCTCGGTGGCCGGCAGGCAACCAACCTGCTCACGAAGACCACCTGGTGGACGGGTGGGATCTTCATGGGGCTGGCGCTGATCCTGTCGCTGATGTCGGCAGGCGGCGGTACCGCCGGCGCATCCGAGGTTCAGAAACGTCTGCGCCAGACGGCGGCACCCGCCCAGCAGACCGCGCCGCCATCGGCGATCCCGGGTCTCACGCCTCCGGCCGCTGCGCCGGGCGGAACGGCGGCGCCCCCCGCGCGAGTGACTCCGCCCCCTCCGCCTCCGCCTCCGCCGGCGGGCAAGAAGCCATGAGCACTTCCAACGCAGGCGGGACAGGTCGTCCCGCCTTCGTCTTGTTGGAGGATGGTAGCTGGTTTGCCGGCCATCTTGCCGGAACTGCGCGGCGCGGGCTCGGCGAAGTGGTGTTCACGACCAACATGACCGGCTACCAGGAAACCTTCACCGACCCGAGCTACCTCGGGCAGATCGTGGTCATGACGGCGCCGATGATCGGCAACTACGGCATCACCATGACCGATGACGAATCGGCGCGGCCCCAGGTGAGCGGCATCGTGGTCCGCGAACTGTCGCGCCACTATTCCAACTGGCAGGGGGCGCGGTCGCTCGCCGACTGGCTGAACGAAGGCGGGATCCCGATCCTGACCGGTGTCGACACCAGGCGGCTCACGCGCCACATCCGGGAGCGGGGCGCCATGCGTGGTGTGATCGCTGAAGGCGAGCGCCCGACCGACGCCCTGCAAGCCGAGCTGCTGGCATCACCGTCGATGGACGGGCTCGACCTGGCCTCACGCGCCACGACCCCGGTGCGCTACGTGCAGGGTGACGGTCCGCTGGTCGTCGCGTTCGATTACGGTCTCAAGCGCAACATCGTGCGGATGCTCGAGGGAACCGGGTTCAAGGTCGAGGTCGTGCCAGCAGAAACCACCGCCGATGAGGTGCTCGCCATGCACCCCGATGGCCTGTTCCTCTCCAACGGCCCGGGCGACCCGGCGGCGGTCGACTACGCGCGCCAGACCATCCGGTCCCTCGCCGACACCGGACTGCCGACCTTCGGGATCTGCCTCGGCCATCAACTGCTCGGCCTGGCATTCGGCGGTACCACGGAGAAGATGCCGTACGGACACCGCGGCGGGAATCACCCGGTGAAGGACCTGGCCACGGGAAGGGTGCTGATCACCACCCAGAATCACGGTTTTGCGGTCAAGGGGAACCGCGACGGGGTCCCGGGCGCCGCCGACCTGGAGGTAACCCACCTCAACCTCAACGACGGCACGGTCGAAGGACTGCGCCATCGCCGCCTCCCGGTTTTCGGCGTCCAGTACCATCCTGAAGCGGCCCCCGGACCCCACGACGCCCATCCGCATTTCGGCCAATTCCTGGCCGCGGTCCGGTCCCGGATGGGGCAGAAGGCCGCAAGCTCTTGACAGACAACGCTTAAGGGTCGTACATATCGACGTTCCAGCGAGCCTTCCGGGGAGTCCCACCCAGGCGCTTGGCGGGGGAGTAATGACGAAGGCGGACCTAGTCGAACAGGTGACCGCGGCGATTGCCCGAACCAGCGGTCCGATGATCTCGAAGAAGGACTGCGCCCGAGTCGTCGACGCATTCCTCGACGCCATCAAACTGGCGATGCGCGATCAGCACAACATCGAGGTGCGCGGGTTCGGCACCTTCAAGATCCGCCGCCGCAAGACCCGCATGGCGCGCAATCCGCGCACCGGCGACCCGGTCGAGGTCGCCGCGCGCCCTGTGCCGGTGTTCAAGCCGAGCAAGGAGTTGCGCGCTCTGGTCGCGAACGACGAGTATCAACCCGAGTCTGCGGAAACCGCCGACGAGTGAATCGCTATCGTGTTCGGCTCTTCGCTCGCTACGCCG